>NZ_JANSHW010000113.1:0-1600 GCF_047461815.1 Synechococcus sp. R6-10 | reverse complement strand
CTTTGGCTTCCTTGCTGAGCACCCTTCCCTTTTTGCTGGCAGCAGGCTTGGTGGTAGCCCTGACGGAGATCTCCTTGGGCAAAAGCTGGGCCGTCTCCTGCGGCCTGATCGCCTGCGTCGGCGGAGGCCTCTATGAACTGGGCCGGCGGGACAATGCCAGGTAACTCAAGCGCTCCGTGTTGTTAACGCAACTACCCCCAGTCTCCTCCCCTAGGGAGCGGATAAGCAACGCCAAGTTAGAGCGGCTTCAAGCGATGACCCCCCTCCAAGAAGCAGCAGAAGCAGCGGCCAAGCTGCTGGTATTCCGGGACATCTGCACCCACCCCCTAGCCCTAGCCTGGCAGGAGCTAATCCAGCAGTTGATGAGTGGGGATCCCTTGCCGTGCTGGGCGGCCTACGGGCGCTGGTTTGAGCTTTTGGCCCGGCAGGGCCTGAGCTGGCGGGAGTGGCTGATCCGGGAGATCCGCTGGGCCGATAACCCCTTTGCCCGTGCAGCGCTGCAGCCCCAAGGGATCCCAGAGCCTCTTATGCAGGCTGCCCGCCACGACCTGCGCTGTCTGCAAACCCTAGCGGACAGTCAGGAGACCATTGCCGAGCAGATGCAGGCGTTGGGGTTGGGGATCCCCTGGCCCGATGGGGAAACCGATAGCGCTGGCTGGGATCCCCGCTCTTTTGCCGATTGGGGCCAGAGCTTGGAGACCTTAATTGCCCACTACCGCCAAAGGGGGGTAGGGCTCTGTGGTCGCTACTGGGCCTTTCGCTGGGGGCCAGCAGGGCTAGAAGGGATCCCTGCTCCCGATCTGCCTGACTGGGAGGAGATTTACGGCTACGAACGGCAGAAACAGCAGTTGGCGGCCAACACCGAAGCGCTGCTGCGGGGGGATCCGGCCCTGCATGTGTTGCTCTACGGGGCGCGGGGTACGGGCAAGTCTTCCCTGGTGAAGGCCTTGTTGCGCCGCTACGGCCCGCAGGGGTTGCGCCTATTGGAGCTGAGGCGAACAGACTTGGTTCAGTTGCCGGAGATTTTGGCAGAGCTGCGGGCGCAGGTGTTGCCTTTCATCTTGTTTGTGGACGATCTCTCCTTTGAGGCAGAGGAAACCGAGTTCAAGCAGCTCAAGGTGCTCCTGGAGGGGGATCTCGTTGCGCCGCCCCCCAACGTGCGCCTTTATGCCACCAGCAACCGCCGCCATCTCATCCGCGAGTTTTTTTGCGACCGTCCCAATCCCCAAGATCAAGAAGTCCACGCCTGGGATACGGTCCAGGAAAAGCTGTCGCTGCGGGATCGCTTCGGCCTCACCCTCACCTTCACCCCCTTCACCCAGGGAGATTACCTGGCAACCGTAGAACACTTGGCCCAGCGGCTGGGTTTCACCCAATCTCTGGATGCCCTGCGCCGCCAGGCCTTAATCTGGGCCCAACAGCAAAACGGCTTTTCCGGTCGCACTGCCCGCCAGTTCTTGGATGCCGTTCGGGCAGGGCTGGTGAAAGGCAACGATGGACTTCCGAGCTAGAGGTGGTGACTATTCCAAACTGATACATTTACGCTGAACACTGCTGAACATCACTGTTCAACTATGCAGCGATAGCATTCTGTTTGTTT
>NZ_JANSHW010000112.1:0-21593 GCF_047461815.1 Synechococcus sp. R6-10 | reverse complement strand
TTTGCCACCTTTATCGTTTGGGTAATGCTGATCGCGGGGGGCAGTGGCAACAATCGCGGCGCCTTGCTGGGAGCGCTGGTAATTTGGGGGGTGTGGTCGGGCAGCGAGTGGCTCACCAACCGTTTGCCGCCCCAGTGGGCCACCCGGGCTGGCCCTTTGCGCATTTTGTTGATCGGGATCCTGCTCCAGGTCATTCTTCTGACGCGCTCTCAAGGATTGTTGCCTGAACGTCCGCCCAAGCCCGTCTTGGGCACTTCTCCTTCGCCTAAGCAGAACCCCGCAGGATAGGATTGGGTCGGCTCCAGCTGTTGTTGACGTGTTTGAGATAACCCAGCCCTCTGTCGTCATGACTCCGCGTCCCAAGGAAACTGACCCTTCCTGGCCACCCTGCAACCCCGACACGACGGGCTGCCCCCCTGATGCCGGACAACCAGGGATCCGGACTACACCCATCCAAGAGGGCTATGCTCTGCCGGAGCAGTATTTCAACCGGGAGCTGAGCTGGATTGAATTCAATGCCCGGGTTTTGCACGAGGCCCTGGATGAGCGCACACCGCTGCTGGAGCGGCTGAAGTTTCTGGCCATCTTTGAGAGCAACCTGGACGAATTTTTCATGGTGCGGGTGGCGGTGATCCGTCGTCAGTTGGAAACGGGCGTGTTGGTGCTAACCCCGGATGGCCTTACACCGCAGCAGCAGTTGCAGCAGATCTCGAGCCACCTGCGCCCCCTGATTCGAAAATTGCACACTTGCTTCCGGCAGGAACTGGTGCCCAAGCTGGCGGAACAGGGCATTCACATCCGCGATTTTTCCGAGCTGGCCGAGTCGGAACGGCAGGAGCTGCGGGACTACTTTGAGAGGCGTTTGTTTCCAGTGCTCACCCCCTTGGCGGTGGATCCAGGCCATCCCTTTCCCTACATCTCCAACCTCAGCCTCAGCTTGGCGGTGGTGGTGCGGGATCCAGAGACTGGCAAGGAGCATTTTGCTCGCGTGAAGGTGCCCAACACCTTGCCCCGCTTTGTGCCGCTGCGGGATGGGGTGAGCTTTGTGCCGCTGGATCAGGTGATTGCCCACCATCTGGAAGCGCTGTTTGTCGGCATGCAGGTGCTGGAGTACTACCCCTTCCGCATCACCCGGGATGCCGATCTGGAAATCCAAGAGGACGAGGCCGACGATCTGCTGGCTGCCATTCAAGAAGAGCTGCGCAAGCGCCGCTTCGGCTCAGTGGTGCGCATGGAGATTGCCAGCCAAACTCCGGCAGCCATCCGACAACGGCTCAGCGAAGAGATGCGCCTCAACAGTGACTCGGTGTACGAAGTGGATGGCCTCTTGAGTATGGGGGGGGTGATGGCGTTTCTCAGCCTGAATCGGCCCGATTTGAAGGATCCCCCTTGGAGGCCGGTCACCCCGCCCCGCCTGCGCACTGCCTCGGTCAGCGATGAGCCGGTGGATATCTTTGCCGTCATCCGGGAAGGGGATCTGTTGGTGCATCACCCCTACGATTCTTTTGCCGCCAGCGTGGAACGGTTTTTGGAGGAGGCCGCCAACGATCCGCAGGTGCTCACCATTAAGCAAACCCTCTACCGCACCTCCGGCGACTCGACGGTGGTGAAATCCCTCATTCAGGCCGCCGAAAACGGCAAGCAGGTGGCCGCTCTGGTGGAGCTCAAAGCCCGTTTCGACGAAGAAAACAACATCCTCTGGGCCAAAAAGCTGGAGAAAGCCGGGGTCCACGTGGCCTACGGCCTGCCGGGGCTGAAAATCCACTGCAAACTGGCTTTGGTGGTGCGGGAAGAGGAGGGATCCCTGCGCCGCTACGTCCACATCGGTACCGGCAACTACAACCCCAAAACCGCCCGTATCTATACCGACCTAGGGCTGTTCACTTGCGATGAGACCCTCTGCAACGATGTTACGGAATTGTTCAACCTACTGACGGGCTACTCGCGGCAACGGCAATTCCGCAAGCTCTTGGTGGCCCCCAGAACCCTACGCCAAGGCATGGAAGCCCTGATCCGCCGCGAGATGCGCCATGCCCAAGCGGGGGGCCAGGGGCGTATCATCGTCAAGATCAACTCTCTCACCGACCCGGAAATGATCCGGCTGCTCTACGAGGCCAGCCAAGCCGGGGTGGAGATCGATCTCATCGTGCGGGGCATGTGCTGCCTCAAGCCGGGGATCCCCGGCCTAAGCGAACGCATCCGCGTGATCAGCATCATCGGGCGCTTCCTGGAGCACTCCCGCATCTTCTACTTCTACAATGGCGGCCAGGAAGAGTACTTCATCGGCAGTGCCGACTACATGACCCGCAACCTGGATCGGCGCGTTGAGGTGGTTACCCCTGTGGAGGATCCCGCGTTGCAGCGGGAGCTCAAGGCAATCTTGGACATCTGCCTGACGGACAACCGGCAAGCCTGGGAGTTGCGCCCTGATGGCACCTACGTGCAGCGGCAACCCAAGCCAGGAGAGCCTGTGCGCTCCACCCACCAACGCCTGATGGAGCGGGCCGCCAGCCGCATTTAGCAGGATGACTCTCACT
Source organism: Synechococcus sp. R6-10 (assembly GCF_047461815.1). Lineage (NCBI taxonomy): Bacteria > Bacillati > Cyanobacteriota > Cyanophyceae > Synechococcales > Synechococcaceae > Synechococcus > Synechococcus sp. R6-10. Next base: position 19,056 of record NZ_JANSHW010000112.1, on the reverse strand, counting down.
GCTAACCTCTCTCAGAGGGAGAGAGGAGCAGCCTCGCCGCTATCGGGAATGGCCACCAAAGCTCAGGATCCGGTGGTCTTGGCGGCCTCGGCCTCTTCCTCGCCCAGCGCAATTACCCGTTCCGTGGCCTGCAACGAAGACTGCAAGCTCTCCAACTTTTCCCGGCTGGCGCGGTTCAGCCACGACTCGATTGCATTCACCAAGAGCTGATCCACAGAGAACCAGCCGCCCCCATTCACCGCAAAGGCCAGGAAGATCGCTGCGTAAATGGCGGATAGCTCCAAGTAGGGAACGCTGAAGCCGGCCACCTTAATGTGATGGAACATGGCCACCGCCATCGTGGCGAACAAGCCCAGTGCTGCCCCTCGGGTCAACAAACCCAACGCCACCATCGGAGCTGCGATCAGCTCGGTATAGGCAGCCACATAAGCGAAGAAGATCGGGAAGGGCAACCCGATCACTTCTACATAAGCCGTCGCAAACCCTTCAATATCTGCCAGCTTGTCAAGGCCGTTGTGAATCATGAATAGCCCTGCCACCACCCGCAAAACGGTCCACGCCACTTGAGACCAGCGCGGAGTTACGCTGTCGTGACGCAAAGCCGAGGCGAGTAGCACGGGAAACTGCTGAGTGAGTGCCATAGGATAAAACCTGCGATGCAAAGATGAGCAAGGATTCTAACTTATTGTAACGATTCTAAACTTCTGTAACAAGGGTGGGACTCAGATCCCCAGTGGTCAAGGGATCCCATCCAGAAACAAGGTCTCCGGCCCGCTTTCGCGACCGGTCGGGTGGGTTTCCGGCGAGCTTTCACCCTCGCACACCACCTCTGCTCTTGGCCTGGAACCTTTCCTGCCTTGCTGAGACCTGTCAACCCTCGTAAATAGATCCCTCATAATGGGTTCATTGGCTGACCCTGTCGCTATGATTGCCGAATCTGTCCTCGCCTCTGATGTCAGCTCCGCCAAAGCCCAAGCCGGGAGAGAGGAGGGATCCCCACCTGCCATTCGTTTGCGGAGGGTCAGCCGCAACTTTTCCGGGATCCAAGCGGTGGACGGGGTGGATTTGGAGGTGCAGCAGGGGGAGTTTTTTACGTTGTTGGGGCCGTCGGGTTCGGGCAAAACCACCTGTTTGCGGATGATCGCGGGCTTTGAGCGTCCGGATGAGGGGCAGATCGAATTGAACGGCCAGAATGTTTTGGGTCTGCCGCCCTACCGACGGCCTGTGAACACGGTGTTTCAGGACTATGCTCTCTTCCCCCACATGACGGTGGCGGAGAACGTTGGCTACAGCTTGATGATCCGCGGCATACCGCCGAAGGAGCGCCAAAAGCGAGTGCAAGAGGCGCTGGAGCTGGTACAACTGCCCGATCTGGGATCCCGTAAACCCAGCCAACTTTCAGGGGGGCAACGGCAACGGGTGGCCTTGGCGCGGGCTTTGGTTGGCCGACCGCAGGTGCTCTTGCTGGATGAACCTTTGGGGGCGCTGGATTTGAAGTTGCGCCAACAGATGCAGTTTGAACTCAAGGCCCTACAACACCGCCTTGGTCTCACCTTTTTGTACGTCACCCACGACCAAGAAGAGGCCCTGACCATGAGCGATCGTATTGCCGTGTTCAATCGCGGGCGCATCGAACAGGTGGGATCCCCGGCAGAGCTCTACGAGCGACCTGCCACCCGGTTTGTAGCCGGTTTTATCGGCCAAACCAACTTGATCGAGGGATCCCTGGCGGAACGATGCGTGGGAGAAGCGGCCCTGTTTGCTTTGCGCCCGGAGCACATTCGGATTGACTTATCTGAAGAAGGGATCCCCGATGGCCACTGCCGCTTGCGGGGACGGATTTGCGACACTGCTTATCTAGGGGCTTTCATTCGCTATCAGGTATGGGTGTCGGGCTGTGAGGTGAAACTTTTGGCTGTGCAACCCAACCCCGGCCTGAATTTGCAGCAGTTGCCGGAAGGGACGGAGGTGACTTTAAGTTGGGATCCCAGCCGGATGCACCGCATCCCCGAATAGGGCTCTCAATCCCGATCTCCTCTGGAGCTTGTCTATCCGGCGTCGGCGCTATCTTGCAGGCAGTTGACACTCCCGCCGACTGAAGTCGAGGGATTCTTACGTAGCCCAGAAACGGGCTCGCAACGGCGTTGTCAAAGGGAGAAAAGCGGGCCATGATGCGCATTTCCATCCAGCCGGGGAGCGGGATCCCTGGCTCCGTGCAGCTCTTTAATTTGCTCTGCTTCGCCATTGCCTGTGGGCAGTTTCCTCCCGGCTGCCGCCTGCCCAGCACCCGTCAATTGGCTATGCAAACAGGCCTGCATCGCAACACCATCCACAAGGTTTACCGCCAATTGGAGGCTATGGGCCTGGTGGAAACCCGCGCTGGATCTGGCATTTACGTGAGCCGCTCCGCCCGCCAGGTGGTTAACTACTCTCGCGGCCTGGGGGAAAACCTGGATCGATCCCGACAGGTCCTGGAGCAGGTGCGCCAGGGCATCGACCAGCTGCTGCAGCAGGGGTTTTCTTTGGAGCAGGTGCGGGATCTGCTGCTAGCGGAGATCGATTGGCGATTGCGCTGCAGTGCCCAAGTGCTGGTGTGTGTGCCCAACCGGGATTTGGGTACAGGACAACTGATGGCCCAGCAAATCCAGCAGACTTTGGGCATCCGGGTCCAGTTGGTGCCCCTGGAGGAGCTGGCCACCGTTCTGGATCAGATCCATTCCGGCACTGTGGTGACGCTGCACTATTTTCTCAGCGCCGTCGAGGCCATTGCCCAACCCCGGGGGGCCCGTGTTCTGACAGTGGAGGTGTCCGACTACGCCCGCGAAATTGCCCTGATCCGCCAATTGCCTTCCTACGCCTGTCTGGGGCTGGTGAGCATCAGCACTGCCCTGCTGGAGGTTGCCGAGGTGATCGTCCACAGTCTGCGGGGAGACCTGCTGGTGCTGACGGCAGTGATCTCGGATACGGAACGGGTGGGATCCCTAATCCGCCGCGCCCATACGCTGATTTGCGATGAGGCCAGCTACCCCACCCTGCGGGTCTTGGTGCGCCAAGCCCGAGCCGATCTAATCCGCACACCCAACCTAGTCTGCGCCACCCCCCACATCGGAGAAGCAGCCATGGCCGAGCTGCGACGGGAATTGGGTGGGATCCCTGGAGCCGGAGGGGATAGAGAGGCGGGCGGCAGCGGTTTGCAGAGTAAAGAAACGCATTAAGCCTTGTTGCAGGTGAGCCATTTTGCGGATGACAGGCTGCCCAAGATCGTGCTTAAGTGAAAATACGGTAAAAGCTCTCTCATTTTGATTCATCGCTGATCAGTCTTTACACGCATGGTGATCCTCGACTACGCCTCCGCCAATCACGACTATGTGGCGGTTACACGGGAAGGTTTCTGGGAGGCCATCCGCTTCCAAGACCATTTTTACGTCTTCAACCGGGGCTTTTCTCAGCTGCAAGAGGCCATCGCCAGTTGCCGCTACGACATGGATCACGGATCCCTGATCAGCCTCGTGGTGGTGCGCCCTCAGGGCTATGAAGTGTGGTCGCAGGTGGGATCCGACATTCCCGTCTTGCCGAAGCAACTCTTGAGCCCCACAGCCAGGGACTCCGTCTCGCCGGCGCGCCAGTGCTCCGCACCCCTGTCACCAGCGCGGAAGCGTCGCATAGCAATGACGGCTCCATCGGGGCCCGAACGTCCTTTCTGGTCTTTCTGGGGCTGGGGATCCAAGGCTTATGTGGTGGATGGCGAGCCGGCTGCACCCCAGTCTTTGTTCCACCATAGCCCTCGGCCCTACAACGCGCTACAGGCTTGAGCCGGAATCGGTTGCGCCAGCGTCGTGCAGCAACAGTTTCAGGGAACAGGACGGCTCCACATGCAAATTGAGATCCGGCTCTTCCACCAGCAGGGGCACGCGCTCGGCCACTTCCAGGCCAAATCCTTTCAAGCCGCTGATGTGGCGAGAGGTGTTGCTGATCAGGCGCATTTTGCGCACCCCTACATCCCGTAGGATCTGGGCGCCGATGCCGTAATCGCGCAAGTCCATCGCCACCGGTGGCGCGGTTTCAGAAAGTCCCAGATCTTGCCGGGCGTAGGACTTGATTTGCTCGATGAGACTCAGCTCCTGCTCTTGCCGGCGCAGGTACACCAGTACCCCCTTGCCTTGGTGGTCGATCATCTTCAGGGCGGCGGTCAATTGGCGGCGACAATCGCAGCGCAGGGATCCCAGCGCATCCCCTAGGGGACACTCCACATGGACGCGCACCAGGACGGGCTCAGCGGCAAATTGGGTCGGATCCCCTTTCACCAGGGCCAGGTGCTCGACTTGGTTAAGGCTGTCGCGGTAGCCGTAAACCCGAAACTGGCCGAACTCCGTGGGCAGGGTGGCGGCAGCCTCTCGGTGAACCAGTTGTTCGGTGCGCAAGCGGTACTCGATGAGGTGGGCGATGGTGATGATCTTCAAATCGTGCTGACGGGCATATTCGATCAACTGGGGCAGGCGGGCCATGGAGCCGTCTGGGTTTTGGATCTCGCAGATGACCCCCGCCGGATACAGCCCGGCCAACATCGCCAGATCCACCGCTGCTTCCGTATGGCCAGCCCGTTTGAGCACCCCGCCCTCCCGTGCCCGCAGCGGAAAGACATGCCCAGGGCGGCGCAGATCTTCCGGTCGCGTGTGCGGGTGAATGGCCGCCTGAATGGTGCGAGAGCGATCGGCAGCGGAAATGCCGGTGGAAACTCCAGCCTCTGGCCCAGCATCAATGCTGACGGTGAAGGCAGTTTGGTTGCTGTCGGTGTTCTGCCCCACCATCAGCGGGATCTTCAGCTCATCGAGGCGGGATCCCTGCATGGCCAGGCAGATAAGGCCCCGCCCGTAGGTGGCCATGAAGTTGATAGCTTGGGGCGTGGCAAACTGGGCAGCACAGACCAGATCCCCTTCGTTTTCTCGGTTTTCGTCATCGACCACGATGACCATGCGACCACACTTGAGGTCTTCGAGGGCTTCGGGGATGGAGTGGAAGATCGTTTCTGTCTCGGCCTGCGGGATGGCACTCATGGAAAAGGGGACGCAAAAAGGGAAAACCTGGCACAGCCGGCTCTGGGCACCGGATCTGCCGGATCTATGCTAGAGCAAACCGGGCAACAGCTAGGGATCCCAAGGCAGAGTCAGTACTTGGGAATCGAGGGATCGTAAGCCTCTGCCCAGGCGAGGATCCCCCCGCGCAGGTTTTTTCCTTGGATCCCAGCAGCTTGCAGGATCTTCAGGGCTTTGGCCGAGCGTGCCCCACTCTTGCAGTGGACGATCAGCTCTGAGCCGTTAAGGAGGCGACGCACCTGCTCCACCCCATCGCCGTTTTCAATTTGGGGCAAGGGGATCAGGTGAGCACCAGGGATCCGGCCTATCTCCCACTCATTTGGGTTGCGCACATCGACCAACACAAAGTCTTGGTGAGCATCCATCCGCGCTTTCAGCTCGGCCACAGTGATCTCCGGGATCTCCGCTTGGCCAGCCTGTTCGGCAGCTTGGGCTTGTGGGATCCCGCAGAACTGTTCGTAGTCGATCAGCTCAGTGATGGGCGGAGTAGCCGGGTTTTTGCGCAGCTTCAGCTCCCGGAAGCTCATGTTCAGGGCATCGTAAAGCAGCAGCCGCCCACTTAGGGTTGTGCCCACGCCCAGCAGGATCTTCACGGTTTCGGTAGCTTGAATAACACCGATGATGCCGGGGAGGATCCCCAACACTCCCCCTTCGGCGCAGGAGGGCACCAGTCCTGGTGGGGGCGGCTCGGGGTAGAGATCCCGGTAGTTGGGCCCATCTTCGTAGTTGAAGACCGTCGCTTGTCCCTCGAAGCGGAAGATCGAGCCGTAGACATTGGGCTTGCCCGTCAACACACAGGCATCGTTCACCAGGTAACGGGTGGGGAAGTTATCGGTGCCATCCACAATCACGTCATAGTTGGCAAACAGCTCCAGTGCGTTGTGGGCCTTCAGGGCGGTGTTGTAAACATCCACTTGACAGTGGGGGTTGATCTCCAGGATGCGGTTCTTGGCCGATTCCACCTTCGGCTTGCCCACCCAGGAGGTGCCGTGGATCACCTGCCGCTGCAGGTTGGACACATCCACCACATCAAAATCGACAATGCCGATCCGCCCCACGCCGGCTGCCGCCAAGTACAGCAACAGGGGCGAGCCAAGGCCGCCTGTGCCGATGCACAGCACTTTGCCCGCTTTCAGCCGCTTCTGTCCTTCTAGGCCCACCTCGGGCAGGATCAAATGCCGAGAAAACCGCTCCATCTCTTCGCGGGAGAGGCTAACTTGGCTGGTATCCAGGTTCAACATGCTCACAACCCTCCGGCAATAGCGGGAACGATGCTGATAACGGCTTGCTCTCCCACGGGGGTGCTGTCGCCTTGGGGCAATGTGCGCACATCCTCGTCGTTGAGGTAGACATTGACAAAATTGCGCAGCTTCCCATCCTCGGTGTAGAGGTGGCGCTTCAGCTCGCCATAGCGGGCGATGAGGTTGCCCATCACTTCGCCAACATTGCTGCCCTCGATCTCGACAGCTTCCAGGTTGTCGGTGTAGGGGCGCAGGGGAGAGGGGATCAGAACTTTGGTTGCCATGGGAGTTCGGGGAGAGATCTTGGGTATCTACTGGAGACTTTTGAGGATCCAGAGGATCTGGGCTGACCTATCCGTTTGTCGATCTTGTTGGGGCTGTCTACTGACTTTGAGGATTCAGCTATGTTACAGACAAGGTTCAGCACTAGACTACCGCTTTTTCCGGTGGTACCCATCCCAGCTTTCCGGGATCCCAACTGAACTTAGCCGTGAACTTCAGCCTCAAACAGCGGCAAAGCCCAAACGACTCTAGCTTGCCAAAGCCGGGAGCGGGGGGATGCGAATGTCTTCCAGCATCTGCATCGGCTCCCGTTGGGGCTGCTCCTGCTCATCCAAAACCCAGCTCACCACCTCTTCTGCCTTGCCCTCGCGCACACTGACGATCACACAGGAAAAGCCCCAAGGAAAAGCATGCTGCCGATCAAACTCGGAGGGAATGGCCGCATGGTTGGGGTGGGAATGATAGGTGCCCAGGATCCCCAGCCCTTTGCGCACCGCATGGTCGTTGGCCCGCTTGAAATCCGCCGGATCGATCAAAAAGCGGCGGCGGCTGGATTCCCCGTCTGCCAGAGGGTTTTCCGCTTGATCCCAGGTGTTGGTCACCGACCAAAGCTCGTGGATGATCTTGTCGGATCCCCGGATTTCCCCAATTAAAATGCCGCAGCTCTCGTGGGGAAAGGCTTGTTCGCCGTGCTGGCGGATGCTGTGAAGGTGGTCTGCCGAGAGGTAGAGGGCCATGAATCTCGCCTTTGCCGATGGAGTTACCGTTCTTTTATTCTGGCACAAGTTGGCCGGGGATCCCTCAACTTAGCTACAGCGGATGCCATTGGGGCGCAACGGGCAGGCCGTTCCGCAGAGGCCGCCGCTGCTGAAAATGTTCGGCCACCAGTGTGGCGCGGTCAGACCCGTCCATCGAGTGAACCCAGAGGTGGCTCTGGCTTTGGAGGGGTGACGGGGGCATAGTGGGGGCAACCCTGGCACGGCCCTTGGGGATGGACGGCACAGCGCAACCAAGCCGAGTGGGCACTGAAAACACAAGAGGGATCCCCCAGGGGTGGGCCAAATTCGCCGGCCCGTTGACGGCGCAGCAGCACCACTTGCCGTCGCCAATCTTGCAAAAATCGGCTGTAGGCGCGTTCCCGCCAGCGACGCTTGGCCGCATTTTCGAGGACGTGGGCGGTGAGGTTATCCAACATGGAACGATACCCAGGGAAGAGGCCAACAGGCTGGGAGTTGCGTTGGATGGCTGAGAACCTCAGGATGGCACACACTGGCGAGAAGAACCCAAGAATTGCAAACTCTCCTTAAGTTCAGTTTAAGTTTGTGGAGTTTCTTCCGATGGCTCTGGCTGCTGGTGGCGGGCCTGGGCCCGTTGCAGGGCTTCTCGCACCACAGCAAAGCCCGTTCCCCCGGCGCTGAGCCGCGTAGCCACCACCTGGCGGGGCTCAATGGCCGTCAAAATGTCCGCCTCAAAGGCCGGGTGGAAGGTTTTCCAGCGCTCCAAGGGCAGATCCCGCAGCAGGATCCCCTCTGCCAAACAAATGCGCACAATCTGCCCCACCAAATCATGGGCTGTGCGAAAGGGGATCCCTTTGCGCACCAAGTAGTCGGCCACATCGGTGGCGTTGGAGAAATCTTCCTGCACAGCAGCCGCCATGCGCTCAGGTTGAAATTGGATCCCTTCCCGCAGCAGAAGGGTCATCGCCTCTAGGCAGGCTTTCAGGGTATCGACCGTGTCGAATAGTCCCTCTTTGTCTTCTTGGAGATCTTTGTTGTAGGCCAGCGGCAGCCCCTTCAAGGTGACCAACAAAGCCTGGAGATGGCCAAACACCCGCCCCGCCTTGCCGCGCACCAACTCCGGCACATCGGGATTTTTCTTCTGGGGCATGAGGCTGGAGCCGGTGGCACAGGCATCGGTGAGGGTGACAAAGCCGAACTCCTGGGAAGCCCAGAGGATCATCTCTTCCGAGAGGCGGCTGAGATGCACCAAAATCAAGCTGGCGGCAGCGTGGAACTCCACCAGGTAGTCTCGGTCGCTGACGGCATCCAAGCTGTTGGCGCTGATCCGCTCAAATCCCAGCAGATGGGCGGTGAGCTGCCGATCGATGGGCAGGGAAGTGCCGGCCAAAGCTCCGGATCCGAGAGGACAGACATTCGCCTCTTCCCGCACCCGCCCCAGCCGTTGCCAGTCTCGCCAGAACATTTCTTCATAGGCCAAGAGGTGGTGGGCCAAGCTAATCGGCTGAGCCCGTTGCAGATGGGTGTAGCCGGGCAGGATTGTCTCCAGATGCCGCTCAGCCAAGTCCAACAAAACTCCGCGCAGCTCCCAGAGGGCTTGACGAAGGTGATCGATTTGATCCCGCAGATAGAGGCGCAGATCGGTGGCCACTTGGTCGTTGCGGGAGCGCCCGGTATGCAGTTTTTTTCCCACTTCCCCCACCAAAGCCACCAAACGACGCTCGACGGCATAGTGGACATCCTCTGCCTCTGGATCGGGCCGGAAGGTGCCGGCAGCCGCTTCCTGTTGGATCTGCTCCAATCCCCACCGGATCTGGTCGGCCTCTTGCTGGGTCAGGATGCCACAAGCGGCCAACATCTGCACATGAGCCAGGGATCCGGCCACATCGTAGGGCAGCAGGCGGATGTCGAAGCCGATACTGGCGTTGAAGCGGGCAATGGCAGGGTGCAGGGATCCCTCAAAGCGCTGGCTCCAGGGGCGAGGGGTGGAAGTTACCGTCGGCTCAGACATCGGCTGGGAACTGGGAGAATGGGAAGAAAGACCCCGCTGCAGAAGAAAAAGCACAAAAACCAAATACCGACGGCCAAAACCCCGCCGGCCCAGGCCCAATGGATCCAGCTAGAGCAATGGCGACAAGGCTCTAGTGGGAGCTGGTGATGCTCTTGAGCATGTAGCCCGCCACGATCCCTATCAAGAGCGCCCAAATTTGGCCCGATTCCACAAAGCCATTCCAACCCTTGCGGATATCGCCCAGCACATCCTGTCGGAACACCTGCCCGACAATCATTTCCGTCTGGAAAGCCGCGGGGGCCGGCAAGTAAACCGAGGCGGTTTCAGACCCAGAAGGAGAGAAGTTCATGGTTGTACCTCAGGTGTAGATAACACAGTGCAGCCAACCTGGTAGCTCCACCAGCTAGAGCGTACCGCTCTGAAAGACCTACGAAACGCCAACAAACACTTCCACTCGCACCGGCGGCGCGGAGTGCTCAGCGTCTGCCGCGCTTCTGCTTTCTTCCTGCCTTAACGAACTATGGCTGGCAGCAGAGATCACCCCCACTGCCCCGCCAGAGGGATCTCCACAGGCGTGACTTCCCCGCAAGCTGCAGGTAGCCGCTCCTTGCTCTCTGAGAGAGCCACACAGACTAAAGCTGGAGCAGGCTTTAGCCCATGCAGAACGCATGCCAGAACTAACCAACTAGCCTAGTAGTCCGGCAAAACCACGTCAACCAACCCACCGTTGCTGCCCAGCCCAGTAGCGTTGAGTAGCTTGCTTGAGCTATTGTGAGCGTTGCGGCCTGCTGTCATTAACCCTGAGTTTGAACTTTTTTAGCTAGGCTGGCTCGGAGTCGGGCAACACCTTCAACACCACCAGCGTTGTGTCGTCCACGGGCTCAGGCCGCAGGGAAATCTCGTCCTGCAACAGGAGCTCTGGATCCTCGGGCAGCCATAGGGGAAGAGGGTGGGATCCCCGACGGCCTCGGAAGGCATCCATCTGCTCAAACAAGCTCTCCAAAATGTCTTCGGGGGAGTCGTAGCGACAGGCAGCATACTGGATGGCGTCCATCAGCCCAGAGGTTTCCAAGCGCTCGCCGCGGGTGTTGGCTGTCTCCGTGTAGCCATCGGTGTAGTACACCACCACATCCCCGGGTTGCAGTTGCACGCAGCTTTCCGAGTAGTGGCTGTTTTCTTCCAAGCCGATCAGCGCCCCCTCTGTGTCCAGGGGTTGAATTTCTCGGGTGCGGGCCTGCCACCACAGGGTGGGGTTGTGGGCCGCGTTGCTGAAGCAGAGGCGATGGGAGCGGGGATCGTACTCCGAATAAAACAGGCTGATGAAGCGATTGGAGTTTTCCAGGTCACTGTACATGGCCCGGTTCAGATGTTGCAGAACACGGGCCGGCGAATGGCGGTTGAGGGCCTCCGCCCGCACCATGGCGCGGGTCATGGTCATCAACAGGCCGGCGGGCACCCCTTTGCCCATCACATCCCCAATGACGATGGCCAAGCGAAAGCCTGCCGTTTCTTCAGATGAGTCGGATGTTTCCAGGCGTTCGCCGGGAATCTTGATGAAGTCATAGTAGTCGCCCCCCACTTTGCTGGCCACCCGGCAACGGGCTGCCAAGCGAATCCCCTTGACTTGAGGGCACTCGCGGGGTAGCAGTTGGGTCTGGATGTAGGAGCCAATCTCCATCTCTTTTTCCAGGGCCATCTTGCGGCGCAAGGCTGCCGTCAAGCGGTCATTTTCGATGGCCACCCCTGCCTGATCGGCGACCAAGCGCAACAGTTGTTGGCGACGTTCATCCCAGTGGTAGCCAGGCTGACGGCTGAAGACGTACAAGCGACCCTGGACAGAGTTGCGAATCAGCAGCGGCGTGCCGAAAAGGCGTACATCCGGCCCCAAGCTCTGGCGGAACCGTTCGTCCAAGAGGTGTTCAAGGGCAGGGATCTTAACAGACAGGGATCCCTCCGTTTTGAGAATGGGCTCTTGAGCCGAGAGGGTCTGGGTAATTTGCTCCATCTCAGCCCGAATCTGCTCGCGGTGATTGAGATCAGAGCAATGCAGTTGATCCAACTGGATGGTGCCGTTGGGATTGAACAAAACCAGGGCTCCGCCTTCGGCATCGGTCAGTTGGCTGGCCACAAAAGCCGTCAGCTCCAGGATCTGGTTCAAGTTGTTAAAAGAGCGCAGAGCAAAAGCCAGCCACGCCAGCAGATACTGCATCCGATGGTGTTCTCTCTCCAGTTCTGCCACCCGATCCGGCATTGCAGGGGCAGGCACAATGGCCGGCTTGACCTCCGGCAGCTCTCTATCATCGGACGCAACGGCACCTGAAGAGGTGGGATCCTCATCCTGGCCGGTCTGAGCTGAGCGCAAGTCCCCCGAATTGTCCGTGGGCGACAGCGACGGAGCATTGGGGGGGAGGGGATTTTTGCCCGAATCCTGGGCCAGCAAGGACTCTGACCACAAAGAATCTGACAGCCCGGCAGGGGGCTGCCCTAAAACGGCCTTTTGGGGGCTGTGATCATCCATCGGGAAGACTGGCGTTAATCCCTTGGAAACGTAACGAAACAGCTTAGCAAAAATATCACAAGCTTCATCACACTCATCCCTCACACCCAGCGATGCTGACGGGATCCCTGGCACAGTTCCCGGTAGAGCTGTTCCACCTGGTTGATGTTGTGGCTGAGGGTATAGCGCTCCAGCACCCGCTGGCGGGCCTTCATCCCCAGCAGTTGGGTAAACTCCCGTTGATCCCGCAGCAAAGGCAACAGCGTTTGCAGCTCCGCCGTCACCCGTGTCGGATCCAGCAGGATCCCGGCTCCATCGGCCAAAACCTCGCCATCGGCACCCACATCGGTGGCCACTGCTGCCAGCCCACAGGCCATCGCCTCCAACAGGGACAAAGAGAGCCCCTCGATTAAAGAGGGCAAAATAAACACATCGGCTCCTCGCAAGATCTCGATGCGTTGCTGCTCGTCGGCAATATAGCCCAGCCAGTGGATCCCATGTTGAAGGGTGTAGAAGGGCTTGAGGGTGTTGAGCAGCGGCCCATCCCCCACGATCAGCAGACCACACTTCTCCCCCATTTGGGCGTGTTTCCAAGCCTTGAGCAGGGCCTCCAGGTTTTTCTCCGGCGAAACCCGCCCCTGATAGACGAAGATCCGCTCCAGTCCCAACCGCTGTTTGAGGGTGGAGGGCCCAGGCGCGTACTTGTCCACATCCACACCATTGGGAATGACCACCACCTGCTGGGGGCTCACCCCCAGTTTGACCAAGATCTCCCGTTGCGTTTCCGAGAAGACAATGGTGCGGTGATAGTTGGCCAAACACGGGGCGTAGAGCTGGTAGGCCAAGTATTGGGTGCGAGAGGCGATGTTGCGCCGCCGTCGGTCGAAGGCCGGGTGGAAAGTAGCCACCAGCGGCTGGTTGAGCTCAGCGCAGATCTCCGGCAACACAAAGTCGATGGGAGAAATGGTCAAGGAGGCATGCACCAGATCCGGCTGCAATTCCTTGAGGGCCTGGGTGAGCAACCGCTTGGCGTTGGGGGCCGGGATCGTGTAAATCTGCGACTTGTACAGACAGGGGAGGGAAACGTCTCGACGATCCAGCTCCGCCCTCCAGCCTTCACCTCCAGGATCCAGGGCGGGCGGTTGGCCCTCGTTGGTGAAGTGAAAAAAGCTCACTTGATGCCCTCGATCCAAAAGGCCGTTGGTCATCTCGCGGCTATAGGTGACGTTGCCACAGAAAGGTGTCTTTTTGCCTATCCAGGCGATGTGCATGGGCGGATCCCCGCGGAGCTGAAACGCTGAGCTGCAAAGGGAGTCTCGATTCTTAAACCTCTACAAGAGTAGCAGAGTTGGCTCCTGCCTTGACCCGTTCCCCCAGAAGAGGGTATCCAGCCTGGCGCTGCGGCAGGATTTAGGGGGCCTCTCTGCCCAATAAGCTCCAGGTGTACAGCCCCGCCAGCCCCGTCAGAACAGCCAGGGCCACAAACATCCAGGGAAGGCCAAAGCAAGCTTCCGCCAATCCCGTAAACACCAGCGGCAAACTGAGGGCAATGTTGGCGGCGTTGTTCTGGAGCCCAAAGATCTTGCCTCGCAGATGGTCAGGCGTTTCCTCTTGGATCAAGGTTTGCATCGGCACCGCCACCAGAGCCCCGCCACAGCCCAACAGGGCAATCCAGCCCAAGCTGGGCAGCAGCCAGTGGGTCGTCCAGGAGAGGGCTGCCAGAGCCCCACAGAGCAGCAGGGATCCCAGGCCAACCCAGGCGCGGCGGCTCACCCGTCGGCCCGTATGGCCCACCCAAAAGGCGCCGATCCCCATGCCCAGGCCGGCAGCGGCCAACAACACCCCGAACTGATCCGGCTTCAGCTCTGCCATCACTTCGGCCATGCGCACCGCCAAAACTGCCAGCGCCGCAAACAGCGAGTAAAGCACCACCACCTGCACCAAAGCAGCTCGGATCAGGGGCACCTGGCCGACATAGTGCAGGCCCAGCCGGAGATCTTCCCAGAGGTGAGGGACTTCCCAACGCCGGGGCTCCAGCTTCTCATGGGGTTGTAGCAGCAACAGCAGGGATCCCGCCAAGAGGTAGGCTCCCCCCACCAACAGCTCCGGCCCCACTTCCCAGCCCGGCAACCAATGGCGTACCCAACGATCTGCCAGGGTTAACAGCGGCTCCCCCACGGCAAACCCGACGATCAGCGAAGCCATCATCGTGGTGGTGTACAGGGAGTTGGCCGCCAGCAGCTCTCGCTTCGGCAGGATCAGGGGCAAAGTCGCCTGCTCGGCAGGAGCAAAAAACTGGGTCAGAACCGAGACGGCAAAGCTCACCAGCAACAGCCCCGCAAACCCCAAGGGGATCCCCGGCCAAAGGTCGCGCCCGGCAGTGAGCCAGAGCAGCGGCGGCAACAGCAGCACTAGGATCCCACGCCCCACGTTGGAGAGCACCAACACTCCTTTTTTTAGCCAGCGATCCACAAACACCCCCGCCAGGCTGCCCAGTAGCATCGCCGGCAGCGTAAAAGCCAGCATGATGGCCGAAACCTGACCGCTGATGGAAGCCCCTTCGGGTTGAAATTCGCGGGCAACCAACCCAATCAGCAGCACCAACAACACCTTGTCCGCCAACTGGGAACACACCTGCCCCATCCACAGCAGCAGGAAATTGCGCCGGCGCAGCACGGCCACAAAGTTTCTCAGGCCCGGCTCAGATAGACCTTGATCTTCTTTTTTTTGCCCTTTTTCGGGATCTTCAGGAGATGGCTCTGGCAAGGGATCCCCAGGAGAACACTCCGGCGAGCTGAGGGCGGGGCTTGCTGTCGGCTCAGGCGAGAGAGCTTCTGACTTCAGCCCCCAAGTTGGCGTTGACGCAGGTGGGGGATTCTGGAGAGGGGAACTGGGGTGGCAGATCCCTGCCCCTCCCTCCGGCCAGCCCCATCGTTGCTCCAAAGTCATCATGCTCCCCAGGTGACCTGCCCATTTCCCCGACGTCGGCCCCACAACAGAATGGGATCCCGTCAGCAAACAAAAGTGGAAATGGGGTGCCCCGATCTTATCTTGGCCCGCCTTCCAATCCACCAACCCAAATCTTGGGAATCGGCAGGCCTAGCTTCCTGCGGCAGACAAGGAGCGCAAGGGATCCGGGATCGACTCGCTGGGAGCCACAAAGCTGCCCTTCTCTACAAAGGTTAAGCGCAGGCTCAGCCAACGAATAAAATCCGCGTTGGTGGATACCACTGCCCCCAGGGGCTCCTTCAACTTGTCCCGCAGGGGCTTTAACTCTGGAGCTTCCATGAAGGCCGGCTGGGGCACCCAGAAGAAATCGACAGGGCAATGGCGCTCCTCGCAGTATCGACGACGCTCCTCCAGCACCTCTTCCAGAGGCTCAGAACGTAAGAAAGACAGGCTGGCAACGACAAAATGATAGGTAGTCGGTTCGGCAGCAGACATAAGATTGCTGTGGAACTGTGTTGAGAATAAAGGCTAGAGCCGGGCGTCCACCGCTCCTTGCAGATCCTCTCCCTCAGAGAGAGGCAGATTTGAGCAGATGCGGAGCCGGATCGCGGGAGCTACACAGCGGCTGACAGTCTTCCAACTGCCGGAGAACGGGTAGCCGCGCCATGACTTCCTCAGGGGGCATGGAGTGTTCTGAAGCCTGCTTGAGGGTAGGTAGAGCCTGAGCTGCCCATTCCCGAGCCCAGGGAGCGGACTCAGGAGTTTCCTTCTCCTCCAACAGCTCTTGGCAAAGGGCAGTTGAGCGCTCCAAGTCACCACTGCCCTGATATGCCATGATCAGAGCTACACGAGCCAAAACGCATTCTTCCGGATCTGCCCTAGAGCCATTGCGCTCGCTCAGGCGGCGGGACAAACTCTCTTGTCTTTCTTGGATGGAACAGCAGTAGCAGAAGGACTCGAGAAGGTTGATCGCCTCCAGGTAACGCTCCTGCTTGAGAGCAGTGATACCGGCGCGGAGGGATCCATGGGGGTGGGACATGAGCCTAAGTACAAGAAAAAGATCTTAGACGGACTTGCACCTGAAGGTTATCCAGTCAGTGGCCCGTCTTCTCATCCAAGGTTTCGTGTCTAAAACTACTATACACCCTCTGGACAAGTGACCGCCGATTTACTCTTCCTCTTAAGCTTGTGGAAAGGGCGCTCAACCCTTACGGGCTAGGGTGTAGGCGCTGACATAGTGAGTCTCCCGGCGCAGCACCGCACAGCCTGCCTGTTGCAGGCGCACCCCCAGATCGTCGTGGATGTAGTCGCGGTAGTAGGGTTCGTGGAAGGTTTGCATAAAGGCTTCCATCGTCTCCTTCAGCTCTGGCGAATCCAGCAGTTGCACCGAGTCGCAGATGACCACCACGCCCCCTGGCTTCACCACCCGACTCATCTCGTTGATGACATTTTGTCTGGCCGGGCCAGGCAGCTCATGAAAGAGAAAAACGCTGATGACGGCGTCAAAGGTGGCATCGGCATAGGGCATGGCCTCGGCGTTGGCGCGGATAAGCTGGGGCAGCTCCCCCGGCAGCTCCTGCAACAGTCGGTTGGCCTTGCGCAGATAGGCAGGAGAAAGATCCAGGCCATACAAAGCCGCTTTGGGCAGGGATCCCCGCAGTAGGCGCAGCATCCGCCCCGTGCCACAGGCTACATCGAGGATGTGGGGGCTGACCAAGGTGGGATCCAACGCATCTTTGAGCAGGCGAATCACCCGACGGCGCATCGCGTCCGCTGTGCCCCCAAACAGCAGCTCCACCTGCAGGTCATAAAGCTCAGCCGAGCTGTCGCTCAGGTAGCCGTTGGTTTGGTAATGGAAATTTTGCAGGTAGTATTTCGGATAGCCCTCGGTGGAGATGTCTTGAGAAAACTCTTGGTAACGCTTGCTGTGAACCCGCCGAGTAATTTGCGGCAAATCCAACCACACCTGCGGGTAATAGCGGGCAAAGTCCAGCCAGGGGTTGTCGAACAAGAGCGCGTGCGGGTAGTACCCTGCCTCAGCATCTTGCCAGTCCGCTTGCAGGAGTTGTTCATAACGGGCCCGCAACACCTGTAGCGTGTCAGCGCTCACCCGCACCTTGGCCCGCGGCGGCGGGGTCCTCCCGGAGGAGAAGCTTTGCAGATCCCTGAGCACGGAGAGCATCAGATCTGAAGCTTGGGTGGAGAGCGCTTTGTGGGCAAAGCCGAAGATGTTTTTGCCCCACTGAAAAGCGCGGTAGGCAGCTTCTCCGACTGGAGATGGGATCGGCAGCGACAGCTCAGGACTTAGTTGTAGGCTCATAACCCTGCAAGGTGCGAATGAAGAATGAAGGCTTAACGTTTGTTTACACTTAATTATAGCAAGGCGGCCACGCCGGGCCGGCAGCCGCTGGGCGCGGGGAAAACCTGGCGGAATTGGATCCCTGAGCACACCCCATCTGGCCAAGCAGGGGAGTACTCTAGTGGTGTCCTCAAAAGGATGTCCCCGATTGCCCTATGAGCTGGAGGAAGGGGCTGATCAGGTCGATTTGATAATGGGAAGAGGGAGCGCCTCAGCATGACAACCAAGACGGTGTTGGTCATTGACGATAGCATCATGATTCGCAAGATGGTGGCCAGCATCTTGGCCGATCAGTTCCAAGTGGTGGAGGCCAAAGACGGGTTGACAGGGCTGGAAGCGGCCAAAAAACATCACCCCGACCTGATCCTGCTGGATTTTGTCATGCCCAAGATGGATGGCTACGACACCTTGCAGGCCATCCGCCGCGAAGACAGTCTGAAAAATACTCCTATCATCATGATGTCGGGGCTGAAGGAACAGGTGACTGCCCGCATTCCTGAGCCCTTTGTCGATTTTGATTTCATCGAGAAACCGTTTGAGGCAGATGCCCTTTTGGCTCTTATCCAAAAGGTCCTCCAGGTTGCCCCTGCCGCTGCACCGGAGCCGGGATCCGAAGCCAACACCCAACTGATTCTGAACCGGCTCACCGCCATCGAGACGCTGCTGATTCAAGGTACGGAAAACTTGATCCAGCGGGAGGTGGTGGCGCGGCTTTCTGGGATCAACCAATGCCTGGCGCGTCAGGAATCCCGCAGTGCCAATCTGGAGGCCCAGATCAGCAAGCTCGCCGGCGAAGTGGAGCGACATGCCCAGGGTTTGGCCTTGATCGTCAAGGAGCTGCGGCACATTCGTAAGTTGTTGGGGGGATCCTGATGTCTGAGAGGGTCTTTGAGCGAGCTTATCGGCACCTGGATGCAGTGACGGCTCTGTTTGTGGCCGTGCTGCTGATTTCCAACATCGCCTCGACCAAGATCGTTCTTCTGGGGCCCTTTACCTTTGACGGGGGCACCATTCTCTTCCCCCTCAGCTATATCTTTGGCGACATCCTCACCGAAGTCTATGGCTATGCCCGCTCGCGACGGGTGATCTGGCTGGGATTTCTCTCGGCGGCCCTCATGTCGGTGACATTCATGATCGTGGGATCCCTGCCGGCCGCCCCCGACTGGCCCTATCAAGAAGCCTACGACCAGATTCTGGGCCTGACGCCCCGCCTTGTGCTGGCCAGCTTAATCGCCTATTGGGGAGGCAGCTTTGCCAACGCCTATGTACTGGCCCGGATGAAGGTGTGGACGCGGGGACGGTGGCTGTGGACGCGCACCATCGGCTCTACCTTGGTGGGCCAAGCGGTGGACACGGGTCTGTTTGTCACTTTGGCTTTTTGGGGGGTGTTCCCCGGCCTGGGCAGCTTAATACTCTCCAACTATGTGTTCAAGTGTGCCGTTGAGGCGGCGTTCACGCCCCTGACCTATGCCATTACCGGCTGGCTAAAGCAGCAAGAACAAGAAGACTACTTCGATGTGGCAACCGACTTTAACCCCTTCCGCCTCCAGCCTGTATCCAGGTGAGTCCATCAACTGCCCCAACGGATTTGGCTTTGAGAGGGATCCCATTTTGGTATAGTCAGAGCGTTATCCTTTCTATCCTGCTGCCATCCGGTGTTACCGGGAGCTTTTATCCAAGACAAGACTTTTGTGAGGGATCCGCAAGATGATGCTTGTTTTCCAAATTGCTTTGTTGGTGTTGGTGCTTTACAGCTTGCTGTTGGTGGTGGCGGTGCCGGTGCTCTACAGCTCAGCCAGTGACTGGAGCCGGGCCAAGAATGTGATTCTGGTGGGATCCCTGCTCTGGGTGCTGATGGTGATCGGGGTGGGGGTGCTGAGTTTCCTC
>NZ_JANSHW010000111.1:0-7159 GCF_047461815.1 Synechococcus sp. R6-10 | reverse complement strand
CAAAACCACCCCATCTGCCCAGGTGCGGCGGTCTTCGATCTCTTCCACTTCAAACCCCGCCAGGGTGAGGGCCTCTCCCAGTTCTTCGGGTGAAAGTTGGAAATCCACCAGTTCTCGCAGCCACTTCAAGGAGATGCGCATCGCTGAGCCATCGGTGCAAACGCCGCACCCATTATCGCTCACCTGGCCCTCTTCTCCAGCCGGGATCCCGGCCCAAGATCGTGGGATGGCATAGACCCGGTTCTGGCCGGAACCGGTGGGACAGGGTGGGATGCTAAAACGGTGAAGGCGAGGGCTGAGGTCAGATCCAGCGCCTAGCAAGGTGAGGAAGGATGAAGAAAGACTGGGCAAAACGGTTGCGCAACGGGCTGGTTGCCGCGGCAGCTGTGCTCTTAGCGGTGGGTTTGTTTTTGGCCAGCCAGGGTCGTCAGGCGGGCAGCAACCTAGAGGCTTTAGCCCAAGAGGCCATACCTTGGGAGCAAGCTCAGGCCAATGGCAAACCTTCTTTGGTGGAGTTTTATGCCGATTGGTGCAGCACCTGTCGTGCCATGGCACCCCTCCTGGCCAGCCTGAAACAGGAATTTGCCGATCAAGTCAACTTCGTCATGTTGAATGTGGACAATCCGAAGTGGCTGCCGGAGCTGAGCCGCTACCGGGTGAACGGCATCCCTCATTTTCTGTTTTTGGATCGGCAGGGAGAAGCGCTGGGATCGGCGATTGGCGAACAGCCGCCGTCGATTTTGCGGGCCAATGTGTTGGCTCTGGCAACTGGACAGCCCCTGCAGTTGACCAATGCCGGGCCGGTGTCTGAGCTGGAGCGGGGCAGGCGCGCCCTCCCCAGTCAGCCGGATCCCCGCAGTCATGGTTAGGAGTTTGGTCCAGGGTTTTGTTGTCTTGGACACAGGCGGAAAGGTCTGGCCTCGGTTTGATATTGGATAACTTCTATCCATTCTCGTAGCTCACAAGAACAGGCCATGGCTGTCGAGACAACACCGATTTTGCCGGATCCGCAACGGTTGATCCCGAGCGAGCGCCTCAGACAACTGAATGTCCGCTCCAATTCAGCCGGGCTCCGGCAGCTTTTGGGACATTTGGCGGTGATGGCGGTGAGTGGCAGCCTGTGGGTGACCCAGAAAGGTGTCAATGGCTGGATTGCCCTGCCGGCGCTGGTGGTTTACGGGGCCAGTTTGGCGACGATGTTTGCTGCTTTGCACGAATGTGTACACCGCACCGCTTTTGCCAGCCCAAAACTGAATGACGGGGTAGCCTGGGTGGCGGGCTTGCTCTCATTTTACAACAGCACTTTTTATCGCCGATACCACAAATGGCACCACCGCTATACCCAGATTCCGGGCAAGGATCCGGAGCTGGAGGATCCCAAACCCCAGAGCTGGCCGGAGTATTTGCTCGAGCTGAGCGGCTTGACTTGGTGGATCGGCAAGGTGAAGACCTACATCCGCATAGCCAGCGGCCAGTTGCAAGGCTATCCCTACATTCCTGAATCGGCCCGCCAAGAGGTCATTCGTTCGGTGCGGTTGCAGCTAGGGATCTACGGCCTTGGGAGCTTGCTCTCCCTTCTGCTGGGGGATCCCTGGATAGTGTGGCTGTGGCTGTTGCCTTTGGCGGTAGGGCAGCCGATCTTGCGCTTCATTTTGCTGGCAGAGCACACAGGCTGTAGCCAAACCGAGGATCCCTTCTCCAATACCCGTACCACCCTTACCCTTTGGCCAATCCGCTTTTTGATGTGGAATATGCCTTACCATGCTGAGCATCACCTTTACCCCTCCATTCCATTTCATGCTTTGGCCGATGCCCATCAATACCTCAAGCCCCATCTGGCTCATCTAGGGCAGGGGTATGTGCGGGTTCATCGTCAGGTGATTGAACAATTTCAGGCATGACTCACTACACCTGGAGCCTGAACGATTTTCAGCTACAGTGCGGGATCCAACTGCCCCAAATCACGCTCGCCTACGCCACCTACGGGACTCTTTCCCCCCGAAAAGACAACCTGATCCTCTACCCCACCTCCTATGGGGCTCAGCATCCCGACCTGGAGTGGCTGATTCGTCCCGACGGCATCCTCAACCCGCAGCGGTGGTTTATCCTCATTCCCAATATGCTGGGCAATGGCCTTTCCACTTCCCCCAGCAACGATCCAGCCTGTGGCTTGCGGGAAGATGGCTTCTGGTTTAGCCACTGGGACAATGTGCGCCTGCAGGAGAGCCTGATTCGCCAACACTTTGGGATCGAACGCATCCGCCTGATCTACGGCTGGTCGATGGGGGCTCAGCAAGCCTATCACTGGGGATCCCTGTTTCCTGAGCGGGTGGAACGGATCGTAGCCCTCTGTGGCACCGCCAAGACCACAGTTCACAATCGGGTTTTTCTGGAGAGTTTGCGCTCAGCCCTAACTGCCGATCCCGCCTGGAACGGTCGTCGATTTACGGGTGTCCCAGAGCGGGGTCTGCGAGCTTTTGCCCACATCTACGCCAGTTGGGCTGTTTCCCAACCTTTTTTCAACCAAAAATGCTATGAATCCTTGGGGTATGCCTCTCTCGAAGATTATCTAGAGCGAGGCTGGGAGGCCAATTACCGCCGCCGGGATCCGCAGAATTTGCTATCGATGATCGAAACTTGGATCCGCTGCGATATCAGCGACAACCCCATTCACCGGGGAGATTATCGGGCTGCTTTGAGGGCAATTCAGGCCCAAACATTGGTGATGCCCGCCCAGACGGATTTGTATTTCACCCCAGAAGATTGTCGGGCTGAGGCAGAATGGATCCCGAACGCGGTTTACAAGATCATCCCCTCCATTTGGGGGCACCGGGCCGGTAATCCTCATCAAAACCCCGAGGATGAAGCTTTTATTCGCACAGCCGTGCAGGAGTTCCTGGAGAGCTGAGGGCACCTACACAGATCCTACACAGATTGCAGGCGCAGGTGTTGCACCAGAGCCTGTAGCCCCAACAGGTAGCTTTGCGCCCCAAAACCACTGATTTGCCCAACCGCTACGGCGGCGATGTAAGAGTGCTGGCGGAAGGGCTCGCGGCGATGGATGTTGCTTAGGTGGACTTCCACAGTGGGCAATCCTACGGCTGCAATGGCATCTCGGAGAGCAATGCTGGTGTGGGTATAGGCCCCAGGGTTGATCAGAATGCCGACATGCTGCTGGCGGGCACGGTGAATGGCATCGATGAGCACCCCCTCATGGTTGGACTGGAGAATCTCCAGCTTCGCCCCTAGCATTTCTGCCTGCCGATGCAGAGCCTGATCGATCTGCTCTAGGGATACTGAGCCGTAGATGCCCACCTCTCGCACCCCCAGCAGGTTGAGGTTGGGGCCATGCAGTACCAAGAGGCTGAGAGGCTCGCCGCCGGGGGCAATGGCAGTCGGATTAACGACGACGATGGGATCCATCTTCTACCGGAATGGGAGCAGGTTGAGGCTGGGGGTTCCCCAGCAGGGTGTCGATCACACGTTCCACCCATTCCCGGATCTTTTCCAGCACCTTTTCTACCCAATCCATCCGATCTGCCTCGCGAGGTTTTACGAAGGGAGTTTATTCGACGGACTTCTATGATAGCGCTTCTTTCCGAGGGGTGTAGAGCTGACCGGCTGGCCGGCCTTTTTCCCCAGCAGGGATCCCTTGTTTTGCCTACCCTTTTACAAGAATCTGAAGAAAATCCAAAACCCCTCAGCCAGACCAGTTCTTCAGCATCTGGCTAATGGTTCTGCAGATGATCCGCAGGGTCATGGAGCGCAGCAGGATCCCCATCTGAAGGTCTGTCCCCGGCAATTCAAATCGCTCCGCCTGGCCCGCCACCGTCAAAGTTAGGGTGGATCCCCGCTGCAGGAAGAGGGCGCCGCCGGGGTTGAGATCCCGTTTCAGGGTTTGCAGCTCTTGATCGGAGGGATCCCGCAGCACCACCAGATCGCTGCCTTCGTAGGCCAAGCCCTCCCGCTCCAGGGTCTCTTCGTCGGCTTCCGCCAAAAGCAGATCCAGTTGGGGATGGCGCAGCAGGGTTTTCACCTGGCGAAAGAGGCTGCCCTGCAGGGGTCTAGAGCTGTGGTTCAGCAGCACACCCTCCCGACAGACGGATCCCACACATGCGTTGGGGCGGTGGGACAAAATATGCTCCACCAAGGTGTGCGCCTCCGCCAAGGTGAGGCGGTTAAAGGTCAAAATCGGGATGCGGGCCGTCTTGGGAAACAGATGGTCGAGGATTGCCCCCGGCACATCCACTCCCGCGCCAATGGCAGGTTTTTGGTGCATGAGCACACCTGGCGCAGCATTGATCTCGATGATCCCCAGGGATCCCTCCTTCCAGGAGCGCTCCAGGCTGGGGGCAATGACATCGATGCCCAAGCACACCAGTGAGAACTGCTGGGCAATGGTTTGCGCCAAAACCACGTTGTCGGGATGGACGGTGGCCGTGACATCGCGGCTCACTCCTCCCGCCGAGAGATTGGATACCTTGCGCAGATAGACCGTCCGCCCCGGTTCCAGCACACTGTCCACTGTCAAGCCTTGCTCTGCCAGAAAGCGCTCCATTGCCTCATCCCATTGGATCGGCCCCAGGGGAGAAGTGGGGGTATCCCAACGGACGGGATCCCGGTTGGCCTGCTCGATGAGCTGCCCGATGGTGCTTTGGCCATCTCCCGTCACTGAGGCGGGGCGTCGTTCCGTGGCCGCCACAAAGCGGCCTCCCACACACAACAGGCGAAAATCGGTGCCCTGCAGATGCTTTTCCAGGATCAGCCGGATGGGCTCCTCAGGGGGAAGGGCTGCCACGGCTACCTCGTAGGCAAAGGCCAGCTCTTCTGGGGTTTGAATGCCAGCCGTCACCCCCATCCCCTTATGGCCGGCCACCGGCTTGAGCACCACCGGATAGCCGATTTCCTGCGCCAACTGCAAAGCTTCTGCCAAAGAGGCGACCACCTCTCCCTGGGGCACGGGGAACCCTTGCGCCGCCAGAAAGGCTTTGCAATCGTCTTTGCGGGTGGTGAAGTCAGAGTCGAGATGGCTGTCGCAGTGAAAGGTGGTGGCCACCCCTCGCACCTGGTTGCGCCCATAGCCATACTGCATCACCCCCTCATCCCACAGGTAGTAGGTCGGGATCCCGCGTTCGTGAGCAGCCCGCAGGAGGGCATAGACCGTCGGCCCGCCGTACACCGAGTTGCGAAACAATTGCTGCAGGCGGCGCATCTCCCCTTCAACGTCGAAGGGCTCCCCTTGGGCGATGGCTTCCAGCCAATCCCAAGCAAAATAAACCGCGGCACGAGTGGTACGGCCATGCAAGGTCTGCACCGCGATGCGCACATACTCTGGAAACAGGTGACAGCTCCACTTCTGCAAGTGGAGATCCATCTGCAACCGGTTCACCTCCGTCACCAGCCGGGCAAACAAGTGGGCGTAGGAAGGATAAGATCCCTCCTGCAACTGGGGGAAATGGAAGCAGACCTTGGACAGGTAGACATCAATGGGCAGCGGCTGTGGGCACTGGGTAAGGGCAAAGTCGAAGGTGAAAGCGGCTGTATTGAGATAGGGGTTAGGGCCGAGATAATGCTTCAAGTTGAAAATGTCGAAAACATCCGACTCGCGCGCGTTGATGCGGGGCACGCCCGCCGCCTCCTGCAAAACCATAGCCGGCCTCAAGAGAAGGGAAACAACGACCTCAGCGCGGGGAAAACCCAGCTCTCCCGGCTGGGGCCGCTTCCATTATTCCCGATCCGGCCCCCATCCCCGGCGGCTTGCCCTCGCAGCACAAGGGATCCCGGCCAGCCTTTTGCTGGTCAATTAACAGTTGCCTGACAGGCAACTTGGTAACTTGGAAAACCCTTCCCACCCTCTGATCGGGTTGGGGTTATTTCGAGTTGCAGTGCAACTGTTTGCCAATTCTGGGATCCCCTCTCCTCATAATGGGCAAGGGGCTGGGAGTGCTTGCCTGTAGCAGTGCTAGAGGAATGCCTCAGACTTAGACTTGTTCGGAATCACCTAACGATGGGCTTGCCAAGTTGGACTAGCGAAGGGCGCTCAGAAGCACAACATCCATAACCAGCAGCGCCCCAGCAAAGGCCAGCAGGCTGCGCACGATCTGGCGCTCTTGCTTAGAACGATGGGATCCACCCACACGAAGCCATTTCAGAGATTGGGGAAGGCGGTACAGCATAGGAGATTCGGCGGAACCCTAGGGTGATCATGCTCTATTTTGTGGGGTTTGGATTCCCCACGCTGGGGGGGAGAAACGGCTAGCCCTGAGGGGCAATTCCCTCTAGAGTGAGGGTTAGTCCATTGCCCCTGTCTATGACCACTCCCTTGACCCAAGCCGAAACCGTTTTGCAAAGGTGCTGGGATCATTGGCAATCTCTGGCCAGCCGTCGGGATTTACAACCGGAGTTCAGGGCTCTATCCACTTTGCGCAAGCGCCTCACCGCGCGGCTGTTTTCCATTGCGGTGTTTGGGCTGGTCAACCGTGGCAAGTCAGCCGTCCTGAATGCCTTAACCGGCGAGGAGCGGTTGAAGGTAGGCCCCCTCAATGGGGTCACTCAGCAGCCCCAATCCCTGCTGTGGCAGCCGGGGCCAGGGATCCCTTGGCGGGTGAGGCTGGTGGATACTCCGGGTTTGAACGAAGTGGAAGGAGAAGCCCGCGAACAGTTGGCCTGGGATGTGGCCCGCTCGGCGGATTTGATCGTGTTTGTCATCGCCACCGACCTGACCCAGTTGGAATACCAAGCTCTCTCGGAGCTGCGCACTCTATACAAGCCCATCCTGCTGGTGTTGAACAAATGCGATCTCTACTCCGAAGCGGAGTTGCAGGCCATTTGTGCCCAGATCAGCCGCCACCTAGGCTGGGTATCGCCGCAGGAGATTTTGACCGTGGCCGCTTGCCCAAAACCTCTGAAAGTCCGCACCCACTGGCCGGATGGCCGCATTACTTTGGAATGGGAACGGCCTGCACCCCAAATTGAAGCCTTGCGGGGGCGAATTCTGCAGATTTTGCAAACCGAGGCGGGATCCCTCCTGGCTTTGAATGTGTTGAAGCGGCTGGACCGGGTTCAGGCCCAGATTCTGGAAAAACAGTGGCAGCACCATGCCCCCTTTGTGGAGCAATGGGGCAGGATTTTCGCCCTTGGCAAGGGGATTGTGGTGGGC
>NZ_JANSHW010000110.1:0-1293 GCF_047461815.1 Synechococcus sp. R6-10 | reverse complement strand
CCCTCTTCCAGCACTGTAAAGCTCCCCCAAGGCCGACTTTCAGCATTGCTCTCGATCAGCTTGTTGAGGGTTTCGGCAGAGAGGGAAGGCGAAGGTTTTTCCGGTGAGGCCAGATTGGCATTGGGGGTTTCCAGCATGGGATGCTCTCCTTGGGAGCCCTACCTTTAGCTTATCTCAACAACCAACTCGGGGTCTGTTTGTTTATCTTTAGACCCACCAACAGATCGGCTTCAGCTCCTGGGGATCCCCAGCCGGTTCAGGTTTGGTGGGGTAGTGGTTAAAATCCTGTGGAATCATGAAAAAGATTTCTGCTCTGCAAAAAGGCCACTTCCCCATGCGTTCTTCCTCTTCTGTCCCTTCTTACCCGGTTCACATCCATGACCGCCAACGGGACACCCACTATCTAATCCAGGTGCCGGCGGATCAATACATTTTGGCCAGCGCCGAGGCCCAAGGGATCCAACTGCCCTTTGCCTGTCGCAATGGCGCCTGTACCACCTGTGCGGTGCGGGTACGGCGGGGATCCCTGTACCAGCCGGAAGCCATGGGCATTTCGCGGGAGTTGAAGGAGCAGGGGTATGGGCTGCTGTGCGTGGGCTATGCCCGCTCGGAGCTGTGGGTAGAAACCCAGGATGAAGATGAGGTGTACGAGCTGCAATTTGGGCGTTACTTCGGCCAGGGGCGGGTAAGGCCAGGGATCCCCATCGAGGATGAGTGATGTCTTCTTCGGCACCGGTTTTGTCTCCCGAGTTGTTGCCGGATCCCTTGCCCTCTCAGCCGAGGGGCTGGCTGCTGGCAGCAGCGGCGCTGATCCCGGTGAATCTGGCCCCCAGCTTACTCTTGGCTTTGGTGGGGACGATCCAGGGTTATACCCGCTATGGTGGGGCGATCCTGCGGGATCCCTTGTTTGGACTGGCGGCTCTCCTGAGCCTGGCGGCAGTGGGAGTGGCTTTTTTGGGGGAAGATTGGCGGCTGAGCCTGCCGGGGATGTTCAACTACTGGCCTTTTTTGTTGATGCTGCCGGCCTTTGCCGCTGTTCTGGCCGATCGCGTCAGCGGGACGGAGTCCTTTCGCGTCAGCGGGACGGAGTCCTTTCGCGTCAGCGGGACGGAGTCCTTTCGCGTCAGCGGGACGGAGTCCTGTCCTGTGGGCCGTCGGCGGTTGGCCCAGGTGTTGGTGCTGGGCAGCGGGCTGATGCTGCTTTTGGGTTGGGGAGAAGTGCTGTGGGGATGGCAGGGGCACTTCTTCTGGGGGCCGGTTTGGATTACGGGGGTTGCCGGGGGAGAGCGACCG
>NZ_JANSHW010000109.1:0-1194 GCF_047461815.1 Synechococcus sp. R6-10 | reverse complement strand
TGCAGCATGGTGCAGGCGGGGGAGGTGGGCGGCGTGCTGGACGAAGTGCTCAACCGCCTGGCCAAGCTGCTGTAGGACATGGATCGCCTGCAGAAGCAGATCAAGTCAGCCATGACCTACCCGGTGGTGGTGACGATCTTGGCTGTCTTGATTTTCTTGGGCATGGTGCTGTTCATCTTGCCCACGTTTGAGAGCATCTACAACGACTTGGGTGGGGAGCTGCCCGGCTTTACCCAGTTTTTCATCAACATCAGCAAGTTCCTGCGCACGCCCCAGTACAGCTTGGGGCTGGTGGGCTTTCTAGGGGCCGTCTATTTTGCTTTCCGGCGCTTTTACCGCACCCCTGCCGGCAAGGAGACCATCGACGCGCTGGCCCTCAAGCTCCCTCTCTTCGGGGATCTGATCCAGAAGTCGGCGGTGGCTCGCTTCTGCCGCACCTTTGGCGCTCTCACCCGCTCCGGGGTGCCGGTGCTGACTTCCTTGGAAATTGTGCGCGACACCTCCGGCAACCAGGTGGTGGCCAACGCCATTGACGCCGCCCGCCAATCCATCTCAGAGGGAGGGCAGATTGCCCCTGCGCTGGGCAAGGCCAAGGTCTTCCCAGTCATGGCCATTCAGATGATCAGCGTGGGGGAAGAGACAGGGGAGCTGGACGCGATGCTGATGAAGACGGCGGATTTCTACGAGCTGGAGGTGGAGGAGGCGGTACGCGCCCTCACCAGCCTGCTGGAGCCGTTGATGATCGTGATCCTGGGCGGTATGGTGGGCTGCATTATCGTGGCCATGTACCTGCCCATGTTCAACGTCTTCGAGCTGGTGAAGTAGCCGGAAGGGATCCCTCGAAGTTGGACGGTAAATTCTACACAGGTTCTGCTGCTGGCTCCCGATAGTTTGGGTCGAAAGAGGCAAAGTCAGAGCAACGGAGGAAAGGGATCCCATGCTGAGGCGATGGTTAGCGGCCCTGGTGCTGTTGTTGGGGGTGGGGCTGGCAGTTTTGCTTTCCGAACAGCCGACGGGATCCCTGGTGGGACGGGTGGAGCTGCCGGCAGGGGTAGCTCTGGAGAGCGTCCGGGTGATCGCCGCCGGCCCGGTCACGCGCAGCGCCAGCTTGGCCTCAGATGGCGAATATCGCTTGGATCGATTGCCTGTTGGGGAATACCAGGTGACGGTGCAGGGATCCGGCCTGGAAACGGT
>NZ_JANSHW010000108.1:0-12256 GCF_047461815.1 Synechococcus sp. R6-10 | reverse complement strand
AGCGGGATCCAGGGGCCTAGATCGACAGGGTCTCGTTTAAGGACTCCGTCCCGCTGGCGCGAAAGGCCTCCGTCCCGCTGGCGCGAAAGGCCTCCGTCCCGCTGGCGCGAACGGCTGCAATTTCCCCTTATTTTTCTCCGCCGAGGGGCCTGAAACCCTTGCCCAGAGCGGGATCGACCGGGTCAACGGAAGAATCAGGGTTTGAGGTTTGTCGCCGACCCTGTCGCTAACCATGTTGGTGTAGAAATTAACATGGATCCTGGGGTCGCTGCCTGGATAGGTTGGGGGCTTGGGCCAGCCCTGGGCAATGGGGCTTGCTGGTGGCGTCCGTAGAACAGAGTCTATGAGAGAATCTCTCGGCCCAACCGTGGGAAAAGTGTCGAGCATGTTAAAAGTAGACGAAAATGAGATCTCGATAGGATGCCAGTTTGCCTATCGACTGTTGTCGCTATAGTGGCTGAACACCATGCTGGATCCCCTTTTGGAAGAGAAAATCCGTGAGCAAATCCGCACCCACAAGGTGCTCATCTACATGAAGGGCACCCCGGAAATGCCCCAATGTGGGTTTTCCTATGCCGCCGTTCGTGTGCTGGATAGTTTGGGCTTCCCCTACACGGCGATTAACGTACTCGAGGATCCTGAGATCCGCCAGGGGATTAAAGAGTTTTCCAACTGGCCTACTATCCCGCAGATTTATATTGATGGGGAGTTTGTGGGTGGTTGCGACATCATCCAAGAGATGCACGCCCGCAACGAGCTGCGTCCGCTGGTCGAGGCAGCCTTTGCTAAGGCCACGGCTCAATCTTAAGGGATCCCATCTCATCCAGAGGGGTTGCCATGCTTACCCCCGACTACCTTCGGCAGCACCTGATGGAGAAGCTGCAGGCTCTTCATGTGCAGGTGGAGGATGAGTCCCACCTTCACATCGGCCACGGGGGCGGGACAGGAGGGCACTACCGAGTTCAAGTAGTGTCGCCTTCGTTTGTCGGCAAAACGACCCTACAGCGACATCGCCTGGTGTATGCCGCTCTGGCGGAACACATGGGGCGGAGCATTCATGCTTTGGCCCTGCAAACTTACAGCCCTGAAGAGGTTTCTGCGCAAGGGATCCCTGAGGAGATCAGCTAGCATAGAGGGCAAAATCGCGGCCCTATCAGGGCAGAGGAGGGAGCATGGCAACTCTTTTGGCCACCTGGCTGATGTCAGCCTTGAGTGTAATGATCCTGGCTTGGCTTTTGCCCGGGATCCACGTCTCCGGGTTTGGCGGGGCTTTGGTGGCGGCTCTGGCCATTGGTCTGGTCAATGGTTTGGTTAGGCCGATTCTCCGGCTGATCACCCTGCCGATTACGGTTCTTACCCTGGGTTTGTTTTGGCTGATTTTGAACGGCATTTGTCTAGCCATTGCCGATAAGCTGGCCGGGAATGCTTTCAACATCGATAATTTCGGCTGGGCGTTTATCGGCGCAATTGTACTTTCCATCGTCAGCGGCTTGGTTCAGCAGGTTTTTGAGCAAGGTGCGCCGAACTGACTTCGTCCCCAGCCGTGAGAGGGCAGGGTTTGGTTCAAGATTGCAGGGGGTACGCTAGGGGAACGTCAACACTCAGCCCGACGATAACCAAAACCAACTTTAAGGGATCCCGATAAGCTTTACTCCATTGGCCCTGCCCGCTAAGTTTTTGCCGCAGAACCATAGGATTCTCCACAGATAGCCTGCACAAGATCTGCCAATGGCTAACATCAGCAGGATATTGCGAGCAGGCGTTTGATCTGTGGCTGCTTTATCTAAGCCTAGCAAATCGATAGGAAACCAGTAGGGGATCAAGTTGGTCGATCTGCAACTCAGGAGCTGGTTGGTATGAAGGCGTTGCTGCTCTATCCGCGTTTTCCTCAATCATTCTGGTCTTACAATCGCACCATTGAGATGGTGGGGCTAAAAGCGCTAATGCCACCTCTTGGCTTGATCACCGTTGCTGCTTTGCTGCCCCAACACTGGGAGATTCGCTTTGTGGATCGCAATGTAGCTGATGAAACAGAAGCCGATTGGCAGTGGTGCGATCTGGTGATCTTGTCAGCCATGTTGGTGCAGAAGCAGGATTTCCACGCCCTCATTCGCAAAGCGGTGCAGTTGGGCAAAAAAGTAGCGGTGGGCGGACCCTATCCAACTTCTGTGCCACAGGATGCCCTGGAATCTGGTGCTCACTATTTGGTTTTGGATGAAGGGGAAGTGACCATACCGGCCTTTGTCAAGGCTCTAGAAGCTGGGCAAGAGTCGGGCATTTTTCGGGCTGCGGAAAAACCGGATGTAACCCAAAGTCCTTTGCCAAGGTTTGATCTGCTGCCCATGGATCAATACTTCATGATGTCAGTCCAGTTTTCACGAGGTTGCCCCTTTAATTGTGAGTTTTGCGATATCATCTCTCTTTACGGACGCAAGCCAAGAACCAAAGAGCCAAGTCAAATGCTAGCTGAGCTACAGGCCCTCTATGACTTGGGCTGGCGGGGTTCGGTATTTGTAGTGGATGACAATTTTATCGGCAATCAGCGCAACGTCAAGCGATTTTTGCGAGAGCTGATCCCTTGGAGCCAGGAGCGCAATTACCCATTTACCTTTATGACAGAGGCTTCGGTTAACCTGGCCGAAGATGAAGAACTGATGAGGTTAATGGTAGAGGCGGGTTTCTATGCTGTCTTTTTGGGCATTGAGACTCCAGACCAAGACAGCTTACAGATGACCCAAAAGCTCCAGAATACCCGCCACCCTTTGGTGGAGGCCTGTCGCAAGATCAACGATGCTGGACTGCTGATCTATGCTGGGTTTATTCTGGGCTTTGATGGAGAGCGGCCAGGAGCAGGGGAGCGCATTCAGGCTTTTGTCGAGCAAACCGGTATTCCTCAGCCAATGCTGGGCATTTTACAGGCTTTGCCAAACACACAGCTCTGGAATCGCTTGAAGAAAGAGGAACGGTTGCTGGAAGGGATCGGCGTGACTGAGTTCGGCGATCAAAATACGCTGATGAATTTCATTCCCACCCGTTCTCTATCGGAGATTGCCCGAGAGTATCTGGAAAGTTTTTGGAAACTGTATGATCCTGCGCGATATTTATCTCGCTGCCTGCAACAGTGCCTGAATATCGGCATCAAAGATGGCCGACGGCAAATGATGAAGCTGCCCCTTCGCAAAGGGATCCACCTGCTTCTACAACTCATCTGGCGGCAAGGGATCCTTCATCCCGAAATCCGCGCCCAATTTTGGCGGCAGCTATGGACGATTTGGCGACAGAAACCGAGCCTGCTGAACCTATATTTGGGCCTCTGCGCTGCAGGAGAACACTTTTGGGAATATCGGGAATTGGCCCGCGCCCGGCTTACCCAGCAACTGGGATACGATCCTTTGCTGGCCAGCTCATCTTGACAGTATTTCTGGGGGAATGGTCTATCGATAGAGGATGCCCGGATGGGGCCTATGCGGCGACGACAGTTGGGGGCGATGGTGCTGGGATCCCTGTGGGCTGTTTGGGGAGGCTCTCGGCAGGCCCAAACGTCCGGGCGCGGAGATTGGCTGGCCGTGGAGCTGTTCAGCCGCTGGAGTGCGGATCCCTTGGCCGAGTTGGAGCTGATGGGCCCTTTTGTTTTAAATCAGCAGCCTTTTCCAACAGGCACCTGGAAGTTACAGGTTCGCCGCCAAGAGCTCCTTCTGACCGGGCCGGGACAGCCTCGTCGCTACCAGGGATCCCTTTGGCTACAGGGGGGAGCTCTGCGCTCCCTCGCAGGGGAGGAGCGTCGCTATCGGGGCTGGGTACAGATTCGTCCCAAGGGTTTAGGTCGCCTGCATCTGGTGAATTGGGTGAAGTTGGAAGACTATCTG
Source organism: Synechococcus sp. R6-10 (assembly GCF_047461815.1). Classification (NCBI taxonomy): domain Bacteria; kingdom Bacillati; phylum Cyanobacteriota; class Cyanophyceae; order Synechococcales; family Synechococcaceae; genus Synechococcus; species Synechococcus sp. R6-10. The sequence continues at coordinate 8,390 of NZ_JANSHW010000108.1, read as the reverse complement.
CTGGCTTTGGTGCCCAGCGAAATGCCCGCCGACTGGCCAGCTGCCGCCTTGCAGGCGCAAGCCATCTTGGCCCGTACCTTGGCCGTTCCCCATCTGTGCCCCGGCCCCAGAAGAGAATGGCCCTCTGCCCCGATAAGGCCATTGCAAGACTCCACCGCCCACCAGTTCTATGGTGGCCTGGCCTATGAGACGGCGGCGACCACTGCTGCGGTGCGGGCAACCCGAGGGCAGATCCTAACCCATGCCGGCCAGCCGATAGAGGTTCTGTTTCACTCCACCTGTGGGGGCCACACCAGCGCCAATCAGGATATTTTTGCCCCACCCGCCCGCCCCTACCTACAAGGGGTGATCTGTGACGGGTGTCGCGCCTCTCCCTTCTATGGCCCTCACAGCGTCCGGCTCAGCCGACGGGAGTTGGAGCCAGCCTTCGGCAACGGCGATCTGGAGATTGTGCAGTCGGATCCCTGGGGTCGCCCCCTGCGCATCCGCGTTGGATCCCAACTGTTGACTGGCCAAGAGTTTGTGCTGCGCCTTGGCCAAACCCTGGGTTGGGGGATCCTCCCCAGCAACCGCTTCACGTGGGAACGTCTCCAGCCAAAGGCCGGCCAGCAGGAAGTGTACCTTTTCACCTATCGCGGAGCCGGGCATGGGGTGGGACTGTGTCAGTGGGGATCCCGCGGCTTGGCCGAGCAGGGCTACACGGCGCCGCAAATTCTCAATCACTACTTCCCCGGCACCCAGGTGATAACGTTGAGCTGAAGGCTGTTGGCCCCGACTCCAACTCTCATTTACTCCCGTGTCCCTTGCACACCCCCATCGTCGCCATCCTGCCTACTGCTACTGCAGTGAGCTGGAACACGCCCAGATTCCCAAGCGCCAGCAGCAGGATCCCTTGCCGTTTGCAGAAGCGATGCGGGTGCATTGCCAATCGGGAAGCCGCTGTGGCCGCTGCTTGTGGCCCTTGGAGCAGTTGTTTCGTCAGCAAAGCTGCTACATAGCCGATCCCTGAGCCACCTTGAGCAGGCGACCTTGGGCCATCGCACCCCAAGAAGCTGACCTCAGGCGGGGGCTTTGGGGGTGATCTTCACAATGGTGGGACGGGATCCCACCTGGGCTGACCCATTCGCTTGGGCTTGCGGCTCTTTGGCCATCCCGCTGCCAGTGGAAGTGGTTTGCGCTTTACGCCGCTTCTGCGGCACAGCATTTCCGGCCTGCTGGGCTGTAGGGCTGCTGGAGGCAGCTTTGGCTTGGGCTTTACCTGCAGAAGCGGTCGAGCGGCTTTTCCCCTTGACCTCTGCAGAAGAGACTTCTTTTTCAGCCAGCACCTGCAGGGCCATTTCCAGGGTAACCGCTTCGGCAGGGATCCCTTTGGGCAAAGAGGCATTGACCTTGCCATGTTTGACATACAGCCCGTAGGGGCCGTCGTGCAGATTGACCGGCTCACCATCCTCAGGATGGGATCCCAGCTCCCGCAAGGGCTTGGCAGAGCCGCGCCCACGGCCTTTCTTGGGCTGGGCCAACAACTCCAGCGCCCGCTCCAGGCTGATGGTCAGCACATCCTCCTCGGCGGGCAGAGAGCGGAAATCGCCATCACAGACTACGTAGGGGCCGAAGCGGCCAATACCGGCCTGCACTTTTTTCCCCGATTCCGGGTGTTCCCCCAAGGTGCGAGGCAAGCTCAGCAACCCCAAGGCAATCTCTGGCGTGACCTGATCCGGTTTCAACCCTTTGGGCAGGGAGGTGCGCTTGGGTTTTTTGTTGTCCTCAGAAACTTCTCCCAACTGCACATAGGGGCCATAGGGGCCCTGCGGGATCACATAGATTGGCTCCTGGGTTTCCGGGTGAAAGGCAATGGGCTTGGGGCCTTCTTGCTTCCGCTGGATCAGCTCCGCAATGTGTTCTGGGCTCAGATCGGCGGGGGGAATATCCTCCGGCAGGTTGGCGCGCACCTCTCCAGACTCAGTTTCAACTGCTACATAGGGGCCATAGGGGCCAATGCCGATCTTGACAGGCAGGTTCTCCAGATGGATGGAGCGGGCCAGGCCGGAATCAATTTCCAGCTCGCGCGCCTTCACCTGTCCCTCGAGACCCTGCTCGCCCAAGAAGAAATGGCGCAGATAGGGCAGCCACTCCGCCTGTCCAGAAGCAATGTCGTCCAGCGTTTGCTCCATCTCGGCAGTGAAGCGGGTATTCACCAGGTTGGGAAAGTATTTTTCCAGTAGCTCGGTGACTGCAAAAGCCGTGTAGGTGGGCACGAGGGCACTTCCCATCGGCCTGACGTAGCCACGGCTCATGATCGTATTCAAGATGGTGGCGTAGGTGCTGGGGCGGCCAATGCCCTCACTTTCCAACACCTTGACCAAGGAGGCTTCCGTATATCGGGCTGGAGGCTGGGTTTCGTGGGCAACGGGTTCCAGCTTCTGGCAGCGGAGGGGATCCCCCTGCCGCAACAGAGGCAGATGCACCTCCCGATCTTCCAAAGCCGCCTCTGGGTCGTCGGATCCCTCCACATAGGCGCGGAAAAAGCCGGGAAAATCGATGCGCTTGCCGCTGGCCCGGAACACCGCATCGTCTACGGCGATGAGTACGATGGTGTGGGTCTGCCGCGCCTCAGCCATTTGGCTGGCGACGGTGCGCTTCCAGATCAGGTCGTAGAGGGCCAGCTCCTGGCCGGAGAGGGGGGTTTGGCTGGGCAGGCGAAACTCTGATCCAGCAGGACGAATGGCCTCGTGGGCTTCTTGCGCCCCTTTGGTTTTGGTGGTGTACTGACGGGGCTCGGGGCTGAGATATTCTCTGCCGTACATCGACTCCACGCAGGCGCGGGCAGCGCGGATGGCCTGCTCCGACAGGTGGACCGAATCGGTGCGCATGTAGGTGATGTAGCCCTCTTCGTAGAGCTTTTGGGCAATGCGCATCGTCTGCTGGGCCGACAGGTGCAGCTTGCGGTTGGCCTCCTGCTGCAGGGTGGAGGTGGTAAAGGGAGGGGCAGGTTTGCGGGTGGAGGGGCGCTCTTCCACAGAGCTGACGATCCAGGCTTTTCCCAGCAAGCGATCCCGCAGGGCCTCGGCCTGGGCCTGATCCAACAACACCACATCCCGCCCGGCAATGAGCTGGCCGGTGCTGGGATCGAAGTCTTGCCCATTGGCCAGGCGTTTGCCACCCAAGCTCACCAGCTCTGCTGGAAAGACAGCCTGCTGGCCGGCGACGGTCGTTTTGGGCTGCAGCTCCGCTTTGAGATCCCAGTAGGAGGCTTTTCTGAAGGCGCGCCGCTCCCGCTCTCGATCCACCAAAAGCTTGACCGCCACCGACTGCACCCGCCCTGCCGAGAGTTTGGGGGCAATTTTTTTCCACAGCAGCGGCGACAGGGTATAGCCCACCAGGCGATCCAAGATGCGGCGGGTCTCCTGGGCACGCACCAGTTGTTCATCCACCTCACGGCAGTTTTGCAGCGCCTCCTGAATGGCCTCGCGGGTAATCTCGTGGAACACCATGCGGCGGGTGGGCACTTTGGGTTGCAGCACCTGCTGCAAGTGCCAGCTAATGCTTTCCCCTTCGCGGTCTTCGTCGGTGGCCAGGATCAGCTCGTCCGCCTTCTTGAGCGCTTCCTTCAGCTCCTTGACCACCTTTCTTTTGTCCTTGGGGATGACGTAGAGGGGCTCGAAGTCGGCGTGGACATTGACCCCCAGGCGGCTCCACTCTTCTCCTTTCAATTCTTCTGGAATTTCAGATGCCGAATCGGGAAGATCCCGCACATGTCCCATCGAGGCCTGAACCTCATACCCCGCAGGCAAGAACCCACGGATGGTACGGGCTTTGGTGGGAGATTCGACAATGACCAGCTTAGGCATAATTGAGGTTGGCAGCAATCGGCTTAGGTTGTCGCATTTCCCGCCCCAAGGATTGGGCGGGCCAGCATACACTGCAAGAGGTGCTTAAGATAGACAGCCTACTTTTCTGGAGCGTAGCAAGTCTGTCTGCGCTTGACCAGCCGTCATCGGCGATGATCCGAGCGGTCTGGCCCCATCTGGCTGCTTTACAGGACGATGAAACTACACCATTTTTCCATTCGCACCGCCGATATCTTCCGCTCCATCGCTTTTTACGAGGGGCTGGGCTTTGCGGTGGAAGAACGCTTTACTGCCGGGATCACGCTGGCCTGCTGGATGCGCGGCCCCTGGGGGCGTTTGGAGCTGATGCAAGTGCCGCAGCCCCATCCTGCCCCGGATCCCTTTGGGGATCCCCACTATGTGGGCTACTATCACCCCGCTTTTGAGGTGGGCCCCGAATGGGGATCCCTGGCCAACTACCTAGAACATTTGCGAGCGCAAGTGCCCCTTACCCTGCTGCTGCCGCCCCAGCTCCAGCAAATTGGGGGCCAGGTCTATGAAGTGGCGTTCATCGCCGATCCCGATGGCCTGCCGATCGAGCTCATTCGTCCCCAGGGATCCTCAGGAGAGAGTCTGCCCCAACGCCCAGAGGACATTAATTAATTTAATAAATAAAAAATAGTTGGATAACTAGTTGATGGGTTAGAGGATCTAATTTGGGTGGGAGCGGTCGTTCCCCCTTGTCCAGATCCTGGAGAGCCAACCCTAAAGCTAAGCTAGTAGAGCTTCTGGGGAACTTGAGAGAAGGGTTTGTTGGCCGCTTGTCAGTTCAGCCTCACCTGATATGAAAGCTCAGCTTCCGGTGACGATTTTGACAGGTTTTTTGGGCAGTGGCAAAACCACGCTGCTCAAGCGCATCTTGGAAGAGGAGCATGGGTTGCGCATTGGGGTTATCCTCAACGAGTTTGGCGAGATTTCCATCGATGGCGAGTTGGTCAACATGCCCGAGGGGGGGCTGATGCAGCTCAACAATGGTTGCCTCTGCTGCACGGTGCGAGAGGATTTTGAACGGGCGGCCCGCCAGCTGCTCCAGCATGCCCAGGCGTTGGACTATCTGGTGGTGGAAACCAGCGGCGTGGCGGATCCCAGGCAGGTGACCGAGCTATTTGTGCAGAGGGTCTTTCATGAGGAGTTGCGCCTGGATGGCGTGGTGACCTTGGTTGACGGTGCCGAATACTGGCGCAATTTCCAGCGCTCGCAAACCGCCGCCCACCAGATCGGCAGCGCTGACATTTTGTTGCTCAATAAGGTGGATTTGATCGACGAAGCCGAACGAGAGCGGATCCTTCTCGATCTGCGCCGCTACAACCCCGCTGCCCCTTGCCTGCTCACCACCCATGCCCAGGTGCCTCTGGCCCGCATCTTGGATGTGCATGCCTTCCGCCCAGAATTGTGGGATCCCAGGCTCCCCGATTCGGGGACTGAGGCCCACCCCAGCCATCACCTGGAGGAGGACGGGATCCAATCGGTGAGCTTTCAACTGCAGCAGCCGCTGGATTTGGGGGCCTTTCGCGATTGGCTACAAGACTTGTCCGAGACCGTTTTTCGCGCCAAGGGGGTGCTGTCGGTTCTGGATGAGCCGCAGCGGGTTATCTTCCATCAAGTGGGCCAGCGGCAAACCCTTTTTCTGGAACGGGACTGGGATCCCGATGAGCCCCGCTTGTCCAAAATTGTGTTGATTGGCAAAGGGCTGGAGCCGGAACAGCTGGCTGCCGGCCTCAGCCGGGTGTGCGGGGCAACCGCCGCTGGCTAAGGATCCTCTTCAGTTTTTTCGGTTTTTGGATTGGGTGATCTGGGATGGCTCGCAGCAAACTTTCAGAGCAAGAACAACAGCAAATTGTTAGCGCCTACCGCGGCTCGGCAGCGACCGCCGTCGAATTGGCGGAGCAATTTCAGGTGAGCATCACCACCATCACCCGCGTGTTGAAGGAAAATATCGCTGCCGATGAGTATCAGCGGTTGATCCATCTCAAACGCTCGGCTGCCCGCCGCAAAGACATGGGGGAAAAAGCTGTTGTTGGCGGGATCCCAGCCCCAGAGCAGCAGATTTTGCCGCTGGAGCCGGAGCTGCCTTTTTCATCTCCCTCGCTGCAGCCGAACGCAAACGACGAAGGCGAGGATAACACCGCTGGAACAGAGTCTCTGCCAAAACTGCCCCCAGAAGAACTGCAGTTGGCGGCTGAGCTTCAGGAAGATGTGGAGGATGTCGGGGAAGAGGATGAGGAAGAGACCGAAGAAGACCGTGACCTCGAAGACGAGGATGAGGACGACCCTGACTATCTCCTAGAAGATGAAGATGGGCCAGAAGAGGATCCCCTCACCGATCCCAGCTATCAAATTCAGGTATTACCCCTGGAAGAGCTCACCCTACCGGAAACCTGCTACGTCGTTGTTGACCGCTACCAAGAACTGACCACCCGCCCCCTTAAGGAATTCTTTGGCTCCGGATCCCTGCCCATCGAAGGGATCGACAACGCCAATACGCTGCCCATTTTCGACAACCACAAGGTGGCCCGTCGCTTTTCCGAAATGAGCCGTCGGGGCAGCAACACCTACCCACCCTACCGGGTAATCCAGTTTCCCGGCTACATTCTGGAGATTGTGCGCACCCAACTGCAAAAGAAAGGCATCACCCATCTGCTCATGGATGGGCAGATCTACAGTCTTTGACAGGATCCTCAAGCTCAGAAGTGGGGGACTCCTGTTACTGGCGCAGGTTGGCAACACTACGTGAACGCCAGCCGCACTTCCTGTTTTAGCCTACCTCGCCACAGCAGCAGTACCCGTCTCTTCGGACATTTGGACTGCCCCCGCCCCCACGGGCTTATGGATCGCTCCTCAGCTCCCCACTCACACTGATGGAACCAAAGGCTCATGCCGTGACATACTCCCGCACTCATGCTGATGCAAAGCGCTCCGCGCCGCTAAAGCGAGAGAGGGCGGGGCTTCTCGGCGGCCTAGCTAAGCCTTGTAGCAGGCAGAAATACGCAAAGTTTGTGATCATTCCACAGCCGCCGCCGCGTATTCCAGCTCCTCTTCCACCACTTCCGGTGGGGCCTCTGCCGCTTGTCCTTGCTTAGCGGCCAACAGTTGCTCGCGGTACTTGGCTGCCATCTCCTCGGCCTTCTCGTAAACCAGCTTGGGATCCCGAATCATGTCGCCGGGATTGGGCTCCAGTTGCTTGGTGGACAGCGAGATCCGTCCCCGCTCCGCATCCAGATCGATGATCATCACCTTCACTTCGTCGTTGACGTTGAAGACGCTGTGGGGCGTATCGACATGATCGTGGGAGATCTCGGAAATGTGCAGCAGGCCGGAGACGCCGCCAATATCGATAAAGGCACCATAGGGCTTGATGCCCCGCACCGTGCCGACCACCACCTCGCCCACTTCCAGCTTGTTCATCTTCCGCTCCACCAAGGCGCGGCGATGGCTCAACACCAGGCGGTTGCGGTCTTCGTCCACCTCCAGAAACTTCAGGGGCAGCTCTTCGCCCACCAGCTCTTCTTTTGGCTTGCGGCTGCTGATGTGGGATCCGGGGATAAAGCCCCGCAGCCCCTCAATCCGCACCAGGGCTCCACCTCGGTTGGTAGCAAAAATGGTTGAGCGAACGGTGGCATCTTCTTTCTGGAGCTGCCGTACCCGTTCCCAGGCCCGCATGTACTCGATGCGGCGGATGGAGAGGGTCAGCTGTCCCTCTTCGTTTTCTTCGGTGAGGATAAAAAACTCGCGGGTTTCTCCCGGCTGCAGCATCTCGTGCGGGTCTTCCAGGCGGCTAATCGACATCTCCTGGAGCGGCAGAAAGGCAGCCGTTTTGGCCCCAATATCGATCAAAGCACCGCGTGGCTCCACCGAGAATACTGTACCCGCCACAATTTCGCCAGGGCTGAAGTGATAGTCGTACTTATCCAGAAGGGCGGCAAAGTCTTCAGTGGTAAAACCTACATCGGCAGCGGTGAATCGACTCATAGGGGTGCAGTAACAGATCAGTTGCGCGGGATAAAGGGTAGAAGGCCAGTTGAGTTTAGCAGAATCCCAGATGAGAGTGCATTCACTCTCCCACTTTCCCACCTGTGGGGGATGTGGCTGGGAAATACTATCGTAGCTTAGAGGAGCGTCTTTTGTGGCAAGTTTTCCGGGGATCTTGCCAAGCTGGAAGATAGAAGATTTGGGAGAAGAACGATTGCACTTTATCGACCAAGCCGAAATTGAAGTGCAAGGGGGAAATGGCGGGGATGGCATCGTTGCCTTCCGCCGTGAGAAGTATGTGCCGGCTGGGGGGCCATCCGGCGGCAATGGCGGGCGGGGCGGCTCGGTGATCTTGGTGGCCGATCCCGGCCTGCAAACTCTGTTGGATTTTCGCTTTCAACCGGTGATCAAAGCGGAACACGGGGCCAAAGGGGGGCCCAACCATCGCAGCGGGGCCAGTGGTGCGGATCGGCTGGTGCGGGTGCCCTGCGGTACTGTGGTGTTCAATGCGGAGACGGGGGAATTGTTGGGCGA
>NZ_JANSHW010000107.1:0-4398 GCF_047461815.1 Synechococcus sp. R6-10 | reverse complement strand
GCCGGGATCCATCCCACCCTCTATCTCGATCCCCACTGCTCCCACCCCTTCCTCACCCCTGCCCAGCCCGGACAGCAGCCGCTTTACAGACTTGGAGCCCGGATCTCTGGTGGCCCGTTCGGTGGGATACCTAGATCGGTTGGGAGTTTTTGCCGATATCTCCAGCAGCGAATTTCAGCCGCAGCGCAGCGTTCGTCGCGGAGAATTTGCCCGTTGGCTGGTGCTGGCCAACAACGCCATCCACGCCGACGAGCCCAGTCGGCAGATCCGCCTGGGATCCCCCTCGGAACGCCCCCTCTTTTTGGATGTGCCGGAAGAGGATCCCAACTTTCGCTACATTCAAGCCCTGGGAGCTGCCGGCATAATTGCCGGAGATGCCAATCGAGAGTTTCGCCCCAACAGCCTGCTGTCCCGGGCGGAGTTAATCCGCATGAAGGTGCCCCTGGACTTACCTCCCGGCCAGATCAAGGGATCCCGAGCGGAGCTGGAGGAGCGCTGGGGGTTCACCGATGCGGCGCAAATTCCTCCTGAGGTTGTTCCTGCTCTAGTAGCGGATCGCAGTCTGGAGAATGCCTCCACCGTGCTGCGCACCTTTGGCCCCATCCGCACCTTCAACCCCTTCGAGCCGGTTAGCCGCGGGGAAGCCGCCATCGCCCTGTCGGCTTTTGGGGAACGAACGGCCCAAGACGCCATACCCCAGCCGCCAGCCTTGCCAGACCCAACCCCTGAGCCTCAGCCTTCTCCTCCTGCCGCAGAACCGGAGCAGACGGCTTCTCCCGAGCCGGATCCCACCCCTGCCTCTCCCTCGAATGCCGTTGATGAGCCCTCTGGGCAGACCCGACCCAACCCCCCGGAAGTCGCCCCAGGAGAGGGTAGGATCGTCACGCCGGGTAAGCCCTAACCCTGAAGTGAGCGAGGATCCCATTGGCGTATGCTGTTGGGCTCTGTCAGCAGATAGAACGCCTCAGAACCCCAGCAGGGATCCCTGCTACGGCTCTTACAAGGAGCAAAAGGAGCCATAACAATAAAAACTATCCCTAACTCCCTTCAGGAGAGGGGCTGTACAGCGCAGAGGACTTCCGCCCCCATTCCCCAGGCGGCTCTAGCTCTTGCCAGTCCCCTGAGCGCCCCTCTGCTGGGGAAAACCCTTGCCGCCCATAGCCTATAGAATGGGGGAAGCCAGCCTTGGAAAACCTGCAGGGATCCCAACTGTGTCCGCCATTGTTCCTGAAATCCGTTCTGCCGATCTGCTGCGCTACACCGTGATTGGGTCGCGGCGGCCCAGCGTGTACTTTTGGGCGGTGGCGCTGACGGGGGGAGGGCTGGGCTTTACCTTGGCCGGCCTTTCCAGCTATCTCCACCGCAATTTGCTCCCCTTTTCCGATCCCGCCAGCCTGGTGTTTATTCCCCAGGGCATTGCCATGCTCTTTTACGGGGTGCTCGGATCCCTGGCGGGGCTATACCAGTGGCTGAGTTTGTATTGGAACTTGGGAGGCGGCTACAACGAGTTCGACCGGCGCACGCAAAAGATAACGCTGGTGCGCCAGGGCTTTCCGGGCAAAAACCGTGAAGTCCGCCTGGAGTATGACTTTGCCGATGTGCAAAGCTTACGGGTGGAGCTGAGAGAGGGGCTTAACCCCCGCCGAGCCATCTACTTGCGGGTGAAAGGACGTGGCGACATCCCCCTCACCGGCGTAGGCCAGCCACCTCCCCTGACGGAGATCGAAAACCAGGCAGCCGAGATTGCCCGCTTTCTCAACGTCAGCTTAGAGGGCATTTGATTCCCTGGGGCATCATGCGCTGTGATCGCACCCTGATGGCCGCGTGAGGGATGTGTGCCCTACTACGAATGGGTGACCAACTACATTGCTGTAATCGGTGGGCGCTAATGCGGAGGCCTTGAAGAGATCCCGGATCCCTTTGGGGTGGGGAGACCCTCTTCTGGATTAGAGTCCTTTCAAATTAGTTCAAATTAGATTGAGACTAGGTTGAGACGCTCCCCAGGTGTTTCGCGCTGCAGCCCTTCTTCCAGAGGGAGAAATGACCATATCTGCACAACTGAAGCGCGCGCTGCCGAGCGTCGCTTTTTAAAACCTCGGGATGGAGAGCATCTCAAAAACTAGCCTTCGCCAGCTTGAGGAGAGGAACCCAGGGATCCCTTGACTGCCACCTGAAGGCTCGCCGACTCCGGAATGAATGCCTGTGCAGTCGGGAACCCCAAGAAGGGGCTTTGCTCTACTGCCTGGGTGGAGAGGGTGAAGAGGGGATTGGAGAGGATCCCGGCAAAGATGGTAGCCACCAAAGTGAACACCAAGCCCACCCGCAGAGCCTGCATGCCTTCCGCCTGCCAGTTGGTCTCAGGGTAATTTTGCACTGAAACCGACATCTCTTGCGGCTCTTTCACCACGATGGTTTTCACCACCCGCACGTAGTAGTAGATGGAGATGACGCTGGTGACCAACCCCACCAACACTAGGGTATAGGCCCCTGCCTGCCAACCGGCCCAGAACAGGTACAACTTGCCGAAGAAGCCTGCCAGAGGGGGCAACCCACCCAACGAAAGCAGACAAATGCTCAAGCAAAGGGTGAGGAAGGGATCCTTTTGGTAGAGGCCGCTGTACTCGCTAATTTCATCGGTGCCGGTCTTCAGGCTGAACAGGGTGATGCACAAAAAGGCCCCCAGGTTCATGGCCAAATAGACCATCAAGTAAAAGATCAAGCTGGCATAGCCTGCCTCGGTGCCCGCCACCAAGCCAATCAAAACAAAGCCCGCCTGACCGATGGAAGAATAGGCCAGCAGCCGTTTGAGGCGGGTTTGGGCAATGGCCACCACGTTCCCCAGCACCATGGTCAAAATGGCCAGCACCGAGAGCACCGCCCGCCACTCTTCCGTCATGGCCGGAAATACGGTGGCCAGAAAGCGCACCGCCAAGGCAAAGCCTGCTGCTTTGGATCCCACCGACAAAAAGGCCACCACCGGCGTTGGGGATCCCTCGTAGACATCAGGAGTCCACTGGTGAAAGGGCACTGCCGCCAACTTAAACCCGATACCACCAATGCAGAGGACCAAAGCGATGATCCCTGCCAAGCCGGCATCCCCCATAGAGGAGGCAATGGCTTCCAGCTTCGTTTGCCCACCCGAAAGGCCGTAGAGCAGCGACATGCCGTAGAGAAAAATGGCTGTGCTGCTGGCCCCGATCAAGAGATATTTCAGGGCTGCCTCCGAAGAACGCGGATCCCGCTTGGTATAGCCGGCCATCAGGTAGCTGGCGATGCCCAGCGTTTCTAAAGATACAAACACTAGGATCAAGTCCGTCGCCCCGGAGAGGAACATGCCCCCCAAGGTGGCCGTGAGCAGCAACACATAAAACTCGCCTGTGGGCGCTCCGGACTGAGAGATGTAGCGCTCCGCCATCATCACGGTCAGTACCGCCGTCCCCACCACCAGGCCACGGAAGAGAATGCTGATGGGATCCGCCGCAAAGCTGCCCAAGAAGCTCTCCAACTGGGGCTGCTGCCACTGCAACACCAAGGTCACCAAGGCCCCGATCAAGCCAAAGATGGAGAGGGCTGGAAGACTTTTGCGCGCCGCCGAACCACCGACCAAATCCACCACCAAGACGAGCAAGAGGGTGAGGGTAACCACCACTTCTGGCCAAATGGCACCGGCATACAGGTTTCCGGTTGGGGCAAAGACATCCATAGGGGAAGACATGAAGACAGATGAAGGGGATCCACAGCCAGCATACCGCGATTTCCGGTCTCTCTTTCCGCTTCCGGCATCTCTTCTCCCAATCGTCTCCATCAGCACTCTCAATCCACGGGCTCAGTAGAGCTTGGCGCTGGAGGTGAGCACCAGCTTCAGGCGGGCGTGGATCAGATCCAAGTCCGCCAGCCCCAGGTCGATCTCCCCATCGATGACGATGCCGGTGTGGATCAGGCGATCCAAGAGTTCCAGCAGGGATCCCTCGCGGTGGGGTTGTCCGGGGTAGTAGTCCCCCTGGCGGGGCAGGAGGGTGCCCAGATCTCCGAGCTCCAGGTTCAAATCCGCTGGGTCGATCTCCAACAGGCTGCAGATGTGTCGAATTTGCTCCCGCAAGGCTTGTAGGCTGCTGCCGGCCCGCTCAATCTGCTCTGCAGAAAGGCGCTCAGCCTCCATTTGCCGCACCACCTGCGCCTCCATCAACTGCCGCAACAGCTCCACCAAGGTCAGCACCAGAGAGGCCAAACCGGCTTCCGGGCGTTTCCGGCCAGGGGTGGGCCGAGTCTGGCTCAAGTCTTCCCAGCTGGCGGGACTAATCGAAAGGCGCGGCGGGGGAGGAGAAGCAATCCAACGGTCAAAGGGCTGACAAAGCTGTTCCAGGCTGAGCAAATGGAGACGGGGATCCCGAGCGGCCT
>NZ_JANSHW010000106.1:0-5543 GCF_047461815.1 Synechococcus sp. R6-10 | reverse complement strand
TCCCTAAGGGGTAAACCAGCAACAGGCTGACCGGAACCATCAGCAGCGCGTAGAGCAAAATCTGTGCGGCAGTGAGTCTTTCGCCCGCTACCACCGGCAGCATCGGCACCCCGGCACGGGCATAGTCTTCCCGCTTCAGAATGGCCAAAGCCCAGAAGTGGGGTGGAGTCCACAAAAAGATGATGGCGAACATCACCCACGCGGCCCAGCTGAGCTCGCCTGTGGTTGCTGCCCAGCCCACCAAAGGTGGGATCGCTCCTGCCGCTCCACCGATGACAATATTTTGCGTGCTGGAACGCTTCAGCCAGTGGGTATAGACCCCCACATACACCAGGATCCCCGACATGGCCAAACCGGCAGCCAGCAGGTTGGTGAAAATAGCCAACAACCCAAAGGCAGCCAAAGCCAGGATCCCCGAAAAAATCAGAGCATCCCGCGCCCGGATTCGACCGGAAGGCAGGGGACGATGGCGGGTTCGCTCCATCATCCGATCGATATCGGTGTCATACACCATGTTGATGACATTGGCTGCCGCCGCCGCCATTCCTCCCCCCAAAAGGGTGACGAAAAACCTAAACGGGTCGGTGTTGCCTGCCATCCACATGGCCCCAGCCGTCGTCATCAGCAAGAGGGCGATGATCTTGGGCTTCACCAACTGGCTGTAGCTGCGCAAAACCTGGACAAGCGCCTGGCGCTCGCACCCCAGAGCACATGGGCTCTGCTCAGAGGGGATCCTCCCCATCGGGTTCTGGTAGGAAGCCTGACGGTCGACTAAAACGCTATCTTGCATGAAATTCACTCACCGGTCATTTCTGCGGTCATGGCCATCCACTGGCCTTCTTCCCCCTGGGTTCGCATTCGCCAGGCCAGCACCGTAAAACCCAGCAGACAGGCCAGCAAAGCTGCCCCCATCATCTGATGGGCCACCGTTAGGGGTTCTACCTGCAGCCGGTAATGATAGGTCAAAACACCGATCCCCACCTGGGCCAACAGCAGGCCAACAGACCCATGGCCCAAGAACTTGAGAAGGCGGGGGATCCGCTTGCGCCGCAGCCCGGTGGCCACCGCTACCGCCAACACCCCAAGGGTGGCCGGAGCAACCCCCAGCAAGTGGCTATTCATCACCCAGCACAGCTCGCCGGCAGCAAAGCATTGATGCAAAGCCCATTGGGAGGCCACCAAGGCGCCCAGAAGGCTCTGGACATACACCAGCAGCACCGCCCCCAAGCCCAGCCAAGGCAAGTAGCCGACGGAAAATGGCCCTTCACCCAGTCGCAGCGGCAGGATGGAGTCCTTAGAACCGGCTCTTGTCCAGATCAGTAATCCCAGGGTGAGCAAAGTGGCAAAAAACAGCAGGCCCGTGCCCAAGTGGGCCGTCACAATATCAAAGCGCAGCAGCTCCGTGACCGTCAGCCCACCCAGGATCCCTTGCATCAAGACCAGAACAAAAGCCCAGCTCAAACCCCAGGGCAGCCAAGTGGGCAATGCCTGACGCTTCAGCCAAGCAAACCCCATCAGAACCAGCGTAGCCAAGCCTACCCCAGAAGCCACCATGCGGTGAAACCATTCCAAAAAGACTTGTAGGTTCATCTGCTGGCTGGGCACAATTGCCCCGTAGCAAAGGGGCCAATCTGGACAGGACAGCCCAGCATTCATGACGCGGGTGGCACTGCCTAACCCCATCAGCAGCCAAGTGGCCAATGCTAACCCCAGTAGGGCTTGTCCCATACGCAGGGAAAGCTTGTCTGAGAGCACAGGATTCCGCTGGGAAGAAGGTTGGGATTGATGAAAGATCGAAGAATCCATTGCAGTTGAAGGCATAGCAAAGACTGGGCTGACGGCTCGAGCATCTGCACTGAAAAAGAGGCTGGGCTGAAAAAGCCTAGCCGGCTTGGTATCGGGCCATCTGGAAACAAAGACGCAGGTTACTCGCTGACTATTCCTCGAAGCCAATCCTAAATGCGGTTTTGTGGCTGGCGAAGGCTTTTTAAGAATTTCTTTCTCAGCGCACAGGTGTTCCGAATCCTAGGCACCTCTGGGAAGTCAAGCCAGCAGACCAATCCTTTTCCCCCTGGGAGAGGGGTCGCGGCAGCGGCGCGAAGCGTTTGGGCGGCAACGGGAGTGTCTCAATCTCGTTTGGAATGACTACAATGCCTGAGCGCCAGAGGAAACCGATCAGCCAACTCCTCAACGACCAAAGAGGTTAGCTGCCAAAGTCCTTACCCACTGGCTCTGGTCGTGAAGATGAGGTAGCCGGGGGGTCATCAGCCCCAATAGGCTCAGGGGATAAGGGATCCTTATCATCGCCGCTGCAAGGGGCTATGGTGTTCAACCCAAGAAGATTGAAAAAAGGCTATCCCTGGGCAGAAGCTGGCCCGGAAATCGATCTGCCAGGCCTGTAGCCACTAGCGAATGTACTGAGCCAAAGCCCGCGAAGAATATCCCACCCGCAACTTGCGCAGGGCATCCCGCTCGATCTGACGAATCCGTTCCCGCGTTAGGTTGAAGTGATCCCCCACCTCCCGCAGGGTTCTTGCCTGTTGCCCGTCTAACCCATAGCGCAACTCCAGCACTTGCCTCTCAATCGGCTTCAGGGTTTGCATGGCAGAACGCACATCCTGCTGCATCGATTGCACGAGGATCCCTTGAAAGGGCTGCTCTTGCCGCTCATCTTGCAGCAAATCTCCAAGGCGGCTTTCTCCTTCCTGGCCGACCGGCACATCCAGCGACAGGGGCAAAGCAGCAGCCTGTTGGATCATGCGCAGTTTCTTGACTTTAATGCCCAAGGCTTCTGCCAGCTCCGCTTCGGTGGGCCGCCTCCCCTGCAGCTTCATCAGCTCGCGGTTGGTGCGCTTGAGCAGGCGTACTTTGTCGACCATGTGTACCGGCAGGCGAATCGTCCGTGCTTGATTGGCAATGCAACGGGTAATGCCTTGGCGAATCCACCAATGAGCATAGGTGCTGAAGCGAAACCCCCGCTCCGCATTGAATTTTTCGGTGGCCCGGATCAACCCGATATTGCCCTCTTGGATCAGATCCAAAAACGGCACCCCCCGATTGAGGTATTTCTTGGCAACGCTGACCACCAGGCGCAGGTTGGCGTTGATCAGCTTGCGTTGAGCTTGCTCCCCTTGTCGGATGCGGGAGCGTAGGGTGGATACGGAAATCTGCAGGGCCTCGGCCAGAGCCTCATCACTGGGATCCTCCCCCCGCCGTTGCCGCCATTCCTGCCGGGCTTGGTCGATGAGGAGCTTTTGCTGAATTTTGCGCGACAACTCGATTTCCTCAGCGTGATCGATGCGGGGCACGCGACCGATGGTATTCAGGTAGTGATCGACAGCGTCTTCATTCAACCGGGATCCGCCGGCCCCTGGCTCTGAGTCAACTTCTGCGAGGTCGTCTTGAGGGGCAGACTCGGGGTCGAACCAGAGATCGTCGAACTCCTGAGGCGAAGAGACAGAGTGTTCAGGATGAGGACGAGAAAAAACCACAGCCAGGTGAGGAGAGAACTTCATCTCCCAGTCTAAAAAGGTTTCTGCTGCTGCTGCGAGCGAAAATCGATCATGACCCTCTTTTTTGTCCGGAGATTTTTCCGTTTAGATGCGGGAACAGCAGGGATCCCGTCCGTCAAGTCCTTGTAGGCAAGGGGTCGCTCGCCAAAAAGCGGTAAGCGATTTTCGATCTAGACCTTGAGATAAGATTGTTCCTGAGCCAGTCAGCTCAACGGCTGCCGGGTGGGATCCCAGGAAAAGGGAACCTTGCCAGCTCAGGCTACCATGTGAGGATCCCTCAACTTCCTCAGTCTGGAAAAGAATATTTACGGCTTTCTGCTCCTATGGAGTCTAACGACCGGCACCATCCATCGGCCAACTTGATTGGGGAACGGGTGCGCTGGGTACGGGAGAAGCTGCAACTCACCCAAGATCAACTGGCGGGTCGCTTGGCCAAGTACGGTGTGCAGTTGGACTACGTCAAAATTGGCCAGGTGGAAAAGGGAAAACGGCGCGTCATTGACAAAGAACTGGTGGCCTTTGCCAAGGCGTTGGGGGTATCGGTCACTTGGCTGCTGAGCGGAGATGAATCCCACCTGTAGCGGCCTGCGGGAAAGTACATCCGATACAGGGATCCCGAACAAAAGGACGTGAAGATACGTAAGTATCCTGCGCTTTTCGGCGTGATCTTGGTCAATTTCCGTGTAAGTACGGTAGGCTCAATTTACGAATAGATTGGTTTGAGGCCAAACCCCAGCTTTTCCTTGACCATCCGCGGGGGTGGGAAAAGCAGAGAGATACAGCGCCGCGCCGGAAGTACGGGTTTTTCCAAGAAGGATCGGGATCACAGGCTTCTTCACCTAAACTTGATATTGTTGACTTGGCGTTAAGCTCCCGCCGTTTATCTGTTTGTGTGAGGTTTGCCGATGCTCTCTTTCTTCTTCAACTCCAACAAGGCCAACAGCCGACAAACCGGAGGCCACCGTCTGCCTGCTGCGAGCAAAACCACAGGCACGCAACGGATCCCTAACTACAACCGCCTTTCTGCCCCCCATGAGGTGCTCAAGCAGGAGAAGCAGAGGAAGCGGGAGCAAGAGTTTACCGAAATGGAGCAAAACATCAATCGCATTCGCTACTTCATACCAAAAAGCAGACATGCCCCTGGAGATGCGGCAAATTCTGACCTACCGTAAGCTGATGGAGCTGGACTACTTTACCCCACAGGCGGCAAAAGAGCTGCTCAAGCAATGGCAGCAGCAGGAAGAGCAAGAACGCCGTCGGGCTTGAGAAAAGGGCAATCGAACCTTGGCAAGTAGGCTTGTTGAGCCAAGAGTTCCCGGTCTCCAGGTGGGGGAGCGTCTACGGGTAAAGGCCGCGATCCTGTAGGGCTTGGGCCACTCGGCCTACCCCTAGGGTGTAGGCAGCCAGTCGCAGCGACACTTGCCGCCGTTCTGCCTCCTGCACCACCCGTTCAAAGGCACGTACCATCAGACCTTCCATTTCTTGATAAACTCGCTCTTCATCCCAGAAGACGTAAGAGAGTCCCTGCACCCACTCCAGATAGCTCACCACCACTCCACCGGCATTGGTTAGGATATCCGGCAATACCTGGATCCCTCGCGATTCCAAAATCCGGTCGGCGGCAAGGGTGGTTGGCCCGTTGGCAGCTTCTGCCACAATCCGGGCTTGAATTTGGTGGGCATTGGCTTCGGTAATTTGATTTTCCAGAGCGGCAGGGATCAACACATCCGCTTTTTGCACCAGCAGGTCGGCATTGCTAATGGGCTCAGCTTGCGGAAAGCCCGCCATGCGGCCTCCCTGTTCCTTCATGTGGGCTTTGAGGGCGGGGATATCCAGTCCTTTGGGGTTATAAAGGCCCCCAGAACTGCCGGAAACCGCCACAATCTTAGCTCCCGCCTCATGCAGCAAGCTGGCCGCTGCTCCACCCACATTGCCAAAACCTTGGATCAACACCGTTGCCCCTGCCAGGGATCCACCATGTCGGGCCAAGGCTTCCCGTACCGTGATCATCACCCCCCGTCCGGTGGCCAG
>NZ_JANSHW010000105.1:0-3286 GCF_047461815.1 Synechococcus sp. R6-10 | reverse complement strand
GGCCGCCCAAGTGGTGGGTACGCCGGTGCGGGCCGAGTTCTACACGCCCCAGCCTTTCCCTGCCGACCTCCCCATTCCCGACGGGGATCCCCTCATTGTGGTCATGGGGGGCAGCCAAGGGGCGCGGGGCCTCAACCGCATGGTGGCCGCCTGTGCCCCAGCTTGGTTGGAGGCGGGGGCCTGGATCGTGCATTTGACCGGCGGCAGCGAAGCTCAAGATCCGGAAGCCAGGATCCCCAGCCATCCCCGCTACCGGCCCTTTCCTTTCCGTCGAGATGTAGCTGCCTTGTTGCAGCGGGCCAACTTTGCCATTAGCCGCGCCGGAGCCATGAGCCTGGCGGAGTTGCTGACCACCGCCACCCCGGCCATTTTGATCCCTTATCCCTTTGCCGCTGAGGATCATCAGTATCAGAATGCTCTGGCCTTTGTGGGGCGCGGTGGGGGGGTGGTCATGCGAGAATCCGAAGAGAATCTGGACTTGCTGCGGCAAACGGTGTTGACCTGGTTGGCCCAGCCGCAGGTGGTTGCCCAAATGGCCGCTCGCTTGCAGGCCGCAGCTCCTCCCAATGCCAGCAAGGTTCTTGCCCGCCTGTTGCAGGAGATCCGCCAGAGTTCTGCCCGTTAAGCCGTGGTACAGCCAAGATTGGACAGCCTTTCCCAACGCCCGCCTGTGCCCGCCAAAGCGGCGGAGTCCCCAACCCTGCTGGCGGAACTCCCGCCCGCCGACAGGATGGAATCGCTGTTGATGCGGCTAGAGCAGTGCTTCGGGATCCCCCAGCGGGCTCCCGATGGGCTTTCCCCCCGCCCGGATCTCCTGGACGAGTTGGTGGGCACGATCCTTTCCCAGAACACCACCGATGCCAACAGCAGCCGTGCCTTCCGCGCCCTCAAAGCCGCCTTTCCCTCTTGGGAAGCGGTCTTGGCCGCCGATCCGGCAGATCTGGTTCAGGTGATTCGCCCCGGCGGCTTGGCCCACCTCAAGGCAGTCCGAATTCAGGAGATCCTGGCTGCCATTCAAGAACGACAGGGATCCCTGAGTCTGGACTTTCTAAGAGAGCTAGACGATGCTGGCGCCCTCGATTTTTTGCTCTCCCTGAAAGGGGTAGGGCTGAAGACCGCCACCTGTGTGTTGTTGTTCGGGCTGGGTCGGGATCTCTGCCCGGTGGATACCCATGTGCATCGAGTGGCCAACCGTCTGGGCTTGGTGCGGGCCAAACATCCCGACGACACTTTTGCTCAGCTTTCCCCTCAGATCCCCAGGGGCAAAGCCTATTCCCTGCATGTCAACTTTGTCCGGCTGGGCAAGCGCATCTGCAAGGCCCGTATGCCCGAATGTGGCCGCTGCCCGCTGCGTCCCACCTGCCCTTCTGGGCGGCAGCGCTGATCCCGACAGCAGGGCTCTATTCTGCGGGCGCAGTAGAAGCATCGGGGATCCCCTCTTGTCCGTTCCTGCCGGCGTCTCTCTCTGCTGGGGGAACTTCCAACTCCAGGGCTTGCCGCACCGATTGAATCTCTTGGGAGAGCAGCACCCGCTCTCGATCCAACAGGCCGACGATCTGCTCTGGGTCTTCCCGCGAAACCACCGGCAATTGGCGCAAATCGTATTCGTACATCGGCTCAGCTGCCACTGCCACCGCCTCATCGGGGAAGGTGGTGAGAACCGGAGATTGGCTGACCTCCTGTACGGTTAGCTCCGCCAACTCCGCCGCCTCCTTATGGGCCAAGGCCCGCTCCAGATCTTCCAGGGTGAGAATGCCCCGCAGCCGCTCCTGTCCGTCCACCACCAACGCGCTATGGCACTTTTGCTGCAGCAAACTCTCCAGAGCTTCTCGCAGCGGTGTGTCTTGCCGAAGCAAAAGAGATGGGGGCACCATCACCTCTTGCACCGTCAGCTCTCTAGGCTCCTGCCCAAGGACTCCGTCAAGTGTTGCGTGGCGATAGCGACGGGCGGAAGGGTAGATGGCCGGCGAATGCAACTGCTCCGTCAGCCAGATGCTCAAACCCACTGCCGCCATCACCGGCAGCGCAATGTGATAGTCCCGCGTCATCTCAAACAGCAGCAAGATGGCCGTTAGCGGAGCCCGCACGCTGGCCGCCAACACCGCCGCCATGCCCACCATGGCGTAGGCAGCAGGGGGAGACAAGGCAATCAAGGGCAAAGCTTGAGATAGCACCTGACCGTAGCCTGCCCCCAGCACTGCCCCCATGAACAAAGCCGGGGCAAAGGTTCCCCCCACAAAGCCGCTGCCCAGGCTCAAAGCGCTCAGCAACAGCTTGCCCAATAGGAGCAGGCCCAGATGGCCAAGAGAAAAGGGAACGGCCTGCAGAATCGACTCAATGGTTTCATAGCCCACCCCCAACGCCAATGGGATCCCCAAACCTGCGCAGCCCAGGATCCCGCCCCCCAAAATGGGCTTGCTCCAAGCTGGCCAGGCCGCCAGGGGGCCACTGTTGAACAGGTGCTTGCCCCACTCCAGGGTGTAGCTGAAGGCCATAGAAACCAGGCTGGCCAAAAAGCCCAAGCCGAGATACAGAGGTACCTCCAGCAAGCTGTGGATCTCGTAGTCCGGCAAGACAAAAGCCGGCTGGGTGATGGTGGGCAAAAGAAAAGCGGGTTGTGCCCCCAACCCCACCTGGGCGATCAAGGCGGAGACCACCGCCGCCAACACCACCACACTGACAGCAGAAGTGGTGAAGGTGCGGGCCAAAGCCAGCTCCAGCGCCAAAAACACCCCGGCAATGGGCGCGTTAAACCCTGCCGCCAGGCCAGCCGCTGCTCCGGCAGCCATCAACAGTTGCACCCGCTCCCGCGAGAGGCGTAGGTTTTGCCCCAGCAGGGATCCCAGCAAAGCGCCACTTTCCACACTGGGGGCCTCAGGGCCAAGGGAAGCTCCCGCGCCCAACGAGATGGCAGCCGCCAAGAGCTTGAGCGGGATCCACCAGGGCTGAAGTGCCAAAGGACGAGCAGGACTCACCAAGCTGGAGAGGCTCAAGTTGGGAAAGGGCACAACTGCCCCCAAAGCGCCGATCAGCAGGCCCCCCAGCACCGGCGCCAGAGCCAGTGTCCAGGATCCCAGCAGCCACAGGCCATAGTGTTCTGCGGCCTTACCGATGCCATCCACGAGGGTGTCCTGCAGCAGATAGCGCCACCAGCCAATCAAGTAGCGAAATCCAACCACCGATAGCCCCGTGCCCAACCCCACTGCCGCCGCCAGCAGCAGCAGCAGGTTCTCGGAGGAGAGGCGCAGGCGGAGAGCGGGGGCGCTGTTCATGATCGGCTCAGGGG
>NZ_JANSHW010000104.1:0-1975 GCF_047461815.1 Synechococcus sp. R6-10 | reverse complement strand
TCGATGCTGAACTGTACGCGCATCCAGAGGCTATACAGCCAGGCGAGGGCGGCCCCAATCCCGGCAGATGCCAGAAGTTCCATCACCAGAGGGCTTTCAACGCTGACGCCGGGGGCAAAAGTAACCGTGACCGGGGTGGCGTTTTGCATGGCAAAGAGGGCAATGGCCAGGAGGGCTGAAAACAAGATCAGGTAGTTGAACAGTCGCATCGTTTTTCTCCTCGAAGGGATCCACTACGGCTTGCCAGCACCAGAATACCCATAAACTCGGGCCGGTTTTTGAGAAAAATTCCCTCAGAAAAACCAGCCATAACTGTGTAAGCCTTTGCCCAGAAAGTTCACCCCCAGATAACACACCCAAACCACCCCAAAGCCTAAGCTGGCCAAGAGGGCGGGGCGTCTGCCTTGCCAGCCTTTGGTGATGCGGGCGTGCAAATAGGCGGCAAAGACCAACCAGGTAATCAAGGCCCAGGTTTCTTTCGGATCCCAGCTCCAGTAGGTACCCCAGGCTTCGTTGGCCCAAACGGCGCCGGCAATAATGCCGATGGTGAGCAGGGGGAACCCCAGCCCGATCAGCCGGTAGCTGGTGTTGTCCAAGATTTCTGCCAGGCTCAGCCGTTGCCAGGGGATCCCTTCGGGGGCCGGTTGGGGGGGGAGTTCAGCCGACGAGGGGGCAGGACGGGGGGAGCGGAGGCCGGCGTAGGCCAGTTCTGAAGCCGGGGAAGGCAGGGTGGCTTCCGCCCATTCGGGATGGGTTTGGGGTTGGGGAGGGCGAAATTGCAGGCCGAGGGAGTTGCCCTTGAGATGCACTTCCTGACCGCGAGTGACGATGAGAAAGCTGATGGAGAGAAGGGATCCCACCAGCAGCGCCGCGTAGGCCAGCAACATCACAGTCACGTGCATCATCAGCCAGTTGGATTGCAAAGCCGGCACGAGGGGCTGGGCTACCTGCATATCTTCCGGCAGCACCAAGGCAGCAAAGGCCACGATCCCGGTCACAACTGGGGCGGTCATGACCCCCACCCAGCGGCTGCGGCTCCAGTAGAGGGCCACCAAATGCAAAGCGGTGATCCCCCAGGCCAGGAAAAACAAAGACTCGTACAGATTACTCAAGGGGAAGTAGCCTGCATCGATCCAGCGGGCCGTCAACAGGGCGGCCATCGTCAAGTTTGCCCCGATCATCCCCGCTAGGCCCAATTCGGCCAAAAGCTGCACCTGGGGAAAAGCTGCCCCACCCCAGTAGAACAGCATGGCCCCCAGAGAAATGGCAAACGCCACGTTGTTGAGCAGAGCTTGCCACTGGGCCAGATCCATGCCCGCAAGAGCTGTTATCGCCAACAGAGCCATACACGACCTCAAAAGTGTCTCCGACCCGGCTGGAGCCAGGCCAGTTGATCCCATTCTAGGGCGGGGGAAGGGATCTTCCCCAAAGGACACATGCTGGTAATGTGGGGATGGCTTGTCTGCGGCTCGGCAGGATACAAAGAGCATTGGGATGTAAGGCTCATGCAAGAACACGCGGGAAATGCCAGGTTGAGAAGGTGGGGGTTGTTGAGATGGTGGATCTGTCTGTTGACCGCCCTCGTTTTGGCCTCTTGTGGGGGATCCCCGCCTAAACCCCCGCAGGAACAGCTTCCCCAGCTAGAGCGCGTGCCGGTTCCCCCGGAGATTGCCAAGCTGGATGCCCATTTGCAGTATTGTCGCCCGCAAGTTCAGATCCTCAGCCCCAAGCCAGGTGAGGTGTTGTCAGAGCGGCAGGTAACCGTTCGCTTCGCGGTGCAAGGGTATCCGCTTTTCAAAGATCCGCAATTGGGTCTTGGCCCTCATCTGCACGTGGTGCTGGACAACCGGCCCTACATCGCCCATTACGATGCCGATGCTCCCCTCGTTTTCAAGGATTTGGAGCCGGGATCCCATACTCTGCGGGTGTTTGCCGGCAAACCCTGGCACGAGAGCTTCAAAAACTCTGAAGCCTA
>NZ_JANSHW010000103.1:0-5363 GCF_047461815.1 Synechococcus sp. R6-10 | reverse complement strand
GGAACTAGGGTGAAGCGGAACCGGCAGTCCTGCACCGTCGGATCCCTTGGTGTGTGTGAGGTTAAGCCCTATGGTTAGCCAGCCTTTGAACGCAGGTCTTGATCGTCCCAAAAGCCCTCGTCGCCACAGACAGCCTTCTGCTCTGAGCCGACCCCTCTCCGGTACAGTTCAGGCCAGCCGCACCCAACCTTTGAATTTGAAGTTGAAATCAGCCCATCCTCGCAGCCAGCATCTTGCTTGGGCAGAACACCTAGCCTGGTGGAAGCAAATCTCCACAGGGATGGCTATCCTCTCCGGCGTTTCAGTGTTGAGCCTTTACAGTTGGACTGTGCATACCCAAAGCCGGTGGAGCCAGCGTTACCAGGTGTGGCAGCAGATGCAGCGCAACGAACGACAGTTTCTGCTGACTCAAGAATCCATTGCCAATTCTCTCCGGGAAATCGCCGACCGCTCCGAAATGGTGCCGCTGGTACCGGATCGGATGATCGAGGTGCCAATTGCCTCTCCCAGCCAAGTTAAACCGGATCCAGCCCACCAGGCAACGGCTTTGCCAGAAATCGAAAAAGCCCCTCTTTTCTATCCGGTTGGGTACTAATTCATACGGATCCCGCCCATGACGGCTAGGCCAGCGTCCCCATCTTGCTTTCCCAAAAGCTGTGGGTCTTGTGAAGTCTCAGCGTATCTCTGTTCTCTAAAAGGCTAAGGGATCCCTGGGCCTCGCGATCTGGAGTAGCAGCGGGCTATCCTTCAACTGCTTACAAAGCAGTGAAGAAATCTGGCCTAAATGGGATGTGGCCCATCCGAAGCCCTGGGATTGCCGTTGGGATCCCGTTCACCCCTGGGGATGACATCCCCCCTGGCAGGATAGGAACTCCAGAGCAGGGGATGTATGATGCCTAGCACGGCTTTTTCGGAGCAATCGCAGAGAAAGCTGTACCGACAGGTTGTCCTGGGGATCAGCCAGGGCATGTAAAGGGGAAAGTCCGGTGCAAATCCGGCGCTGTGCCGCAACTGTGATGGGCTTGGGCTAGACCTATGCCCTCAGTCAGGATGCCCGCCTGCGGTTCTGGCTCGTCTTTCTTCCGCGTCGCACGGAATCAGGAGCTTCAAGAAAGAAAATGAATCCCATTCTAGGTCTCAGCCTGGCGCTGGGGGGTCTTGTTTTGGGGATCCCAGCGTGGGCGCAGCCGGCGGCCTCTTCACCTTCAGCTCAAGAGGTGTTGGAAACCGGTGTTAGCGCCGAGATTTTAAATCAACCCGTCACCACACCTTTTCGCCGTCCTGGTTTGCTGCGGGATTCTTCCCGCCCGGTTTACGTCATTACCCGCCAGCAAATTCGAGAGCAAGGGGCAAGAACGGTTCAGGAGGCCCTGCGCTACCTGCCCGGGATCCTCAGCGACGGCACGGCAGGAACCCAGTTGGGAGCCCTTAGCTCCCAGTTTATGCGGGGAGGACGAACGGCCCAGGTTTTGGTGCTCTTGGATGGCCGCCCCATTAACGACCTGGGCTTTTTTGGCGGGTTCGATCTGTCTCAGATCACTACAGATGTGGTCGAGCGTATTGAGATCTCTCCAGGTGGGGGCTCCACCTTATACGGCTCCGATGCCGTTGGCGGGGTCATGAACATCGTAACCCTGGAGCCAAAGCCGGGATCCGAGACCGTGCTGGAAGCGGCTATCGGCAGCTACGGCCTCAATGAGCAAGGGATCCAAAACCGCGGCCAGGTGCAGGATCTGGGCTGGGTGGTCAGCTATCGCCGTCTGCAGAGCAACAACGACTTTCCCTTTGAAATTAGGCGTTTGGGCAAAGCCGGCAGGCGGGAAAACTCGGCAGTGGAGTACCACAACCTACAAGCCAAACTCACCTGGCAACTGGCAGAAGGCCAGGTCCTAACCGGAAATGCCCTTTATCTCAATAAAGCGTTTCAGGTGCCCGGCAGCACCGAGTTTCCCTCCCCCGATGCAGGGCAAAACACCAACGACCTGCTGTTAGATCTCAGTTGGCTGTGGGATCAAGAGAGGGGATCCCTGCAAGCTAGGGTATTTTTTGACGACCTCAACTATCGCTTCAGCGCCCCACAAAGCCAGGGATCCCGGGATGAGATCCTGCGAACGGGGTGGGGATCCCAACTGCAATACACCTGGAAGGCTGCTGAAAACCTGGAGCTTACTCTAGGAGCAGACTACCGATCCATTTCAGCTCGCAACACCACCTTCTCCTTTGCCAGGGGATCCACCAATGTCAACTACGACAATACCGTGAACCAAGGGGCCCTCTTTGCCCGCCTGGATTACAAGCCACAGCCCAACTTTTATCTCAACTTAGGTGTTCGCCAAGATTCGAGCAATCTGGTCAACGGTTCGGCCACCTCTCCCGCCGCAGGGATCCGCTGGGTTTTGGCAGAAAGCACCACCCTGAGGGCCAATTATGCCGGCAGCTTTCGCACTCCCTTGATCTCAAACCTGTTCTTTCGGCTGCGCGGCTTTTTTGAAGTCGACGGCAACCCCAATTTGCGACCGGAGCGGGGAGAGAGTTTTGACATTGGCCTGGATCAGGCTCTGGGAGATTTTGGCCTACTGCGCTTGACCTTTGCCCATAACCGCATCCGCGATGGCATTACCTTTGTCAGCACTGGCCCGAGCAGGGGAACCTACGAAAACATTGAGCTCGTGGAATACACGGGCTTGGAAGCAGCCCTGGATTTGCGATTGGGGGAAAACTGGACTCTTTTTGCCAACTACACCCTGAACGATCCCATCATCCGCTCGGCGCTGGATCCCAAAGCGGTTGGCAAACAGCTAGCCTTCGTGGGAGCAGACAGCTTCAACCTGGGCCTGAGCTACCGCGATGCAGAGGATCGGTATGCCTCAGTTTTCCTGCATCACATTGGCACTTTCTTTACCAACAACGCCAATACCCAATCTCTGCCCGGCTACACCAACCTGGCTCTGCGGGGAGGGATCCCGGTTGCAGAAAATCTCGCTCTAGAAGTGGGGGTTGATAACCTGCTGGATGAGCAATATGAGGTTTTCCCCGGCTACCCCGGAGTGGGTCGCACCGTTCGGCTCAATCTGAGAGGCCAATTTTAAAGGCTTAGCCATTTCGCTCACTGCTTGACCACTCGCTTAGATATTGAGATCATTTCCCCTTCTTCATCGCGCCCTTTACAGTCAAGTCTGGATTGCAAGTTATGCCGGTATCAAGCAGCTCTGTGTCTCAATCAACTTCCCAGTTGCCAGTTCAAGCTGGCAGCGCTGCTCAGCAACCCAGCGGTCATTATCTCTGGGTTTGCATCACCTGCGGATCTCGGTGGGTTAACGGCCAAAAAGAAGGGACTAGCAAGGGAGAAATGCTGCTGTCTGCCCTGCAATCCCAAACCCTCCACCCCCAACTAACTCTAAAACCAGTTGCCTGTATGAGCGCCTGCAGCCATGCTTGCGTTGTTGCGTTGGCAGCACCTCAAAAGATGACCTATGTTTTTGGAGATCTGGATCCAAAAGATGTGGAGCTGATTCTGCAGACAGCAGAGCTCTACCTCACCAAGCCAGATGGGATCCTACCCTGGGCCGAGCGCCCTCTGAAAAAAGAGGTGATTACTCGTATTCCACCACTACCTTGAGGAGCTCTCTCATGGCCGCTTTCACGCCCTGGATAACCCCTCTCCATCAAACTTGGCAGGAAGTTTCTTTAACGGGTTGGACAACCCTTTATGAAGGGATCCCTGCCCATATTGACTGCTTGGGGCCGTTGCTCTACGAGCTGTTTCAAGAGCACTGGGCCGAGATCCAGGTGGGCCATGTGGCGGAAGGCGGGGTGCTGGAGCTGGCTTTCAAGAAACCTCCAGCTTTGTGCGTGCTCTACGATGGCTATCTAACCGTTGCCACCGAAACTTGGCACCTGCATTTGTGCCTGGAGGAGCACCAAGGCGGCCCCCATCGCAAGACCCCACCCGAGCTGCGCCGCAAAAGATTGGTTAGCCGTGCTGCCCTCTACCGGCGTCTCAATCCCCAAGGCCAGCCCCGCATGTGGGGAATCCAATTCTGGAATGGAGCAGAAGAACCTTTGCTGCAGATTTTCCTGCCCAGTCCCTTTTTGGGGCCAGAGGAAGACTACCTGCCGGAAGGCAAAGCAGATTACCAAAAGCTTTCTCTTTACGAGCGCATCTGCGCCATCTATGTGCAGGGGAAAGAGCGGATCCCCTATGAGGATAACCCTCTTAAACGTCCCTACCTTGCTGTTTGTCGTTCCAGCCGTTGTTATCCTTCCCGCAACTACCAACCGGTTGTGGAAGCTCTGGAATCGGCTCTTCGAGAAGCCAACCTAGACGTACAGGTTATCACCTCAGGCTGCTTGGAAGTTTGCCAACAGGGGCCGGTGGTTTTTTACTCCGGAGATTGCACCTGGTACAAGCGGGTTACTCCCCAAGTAGCTCGACAAATTGTTTTTGAGCATTTGCTTAATGGCTGTCCTCTGAAAGACCACCTTTTTCCAGGAGATTAAAGCATGATTGGCCTGCAATCGAGTGCTCAACCTATCCCCAGATCTTGCCGCTTAATCCCAGCCCCACTTTGGATACAAGCTGCTCAAGATTTGGCCCAAGGCTGGTTCTGGCCCAGCTTGTTTACCACCGTCGGCTGTCTCAGCAATATTGCTTATACATGTACCCTTCCTTTTGTAACTGTTGGTATTGTTGCGGGCACAACTTTAACCCGCCAAAGGGCAGCCATTAGTGCTTTGATGATTTGGCTGGCCAACCAAATCTTTGGCTACACCTGGCACAACTATCCCCGCACTCCCGATTCGTTTGCCTGGGGGTTGGTGCTGGGGATCGGCACGGTGGGGATTGCTCTTGCTGGCGGTTACCGACCTCTGTTTTCTCAGTCCAAGCCGCTTCGGCCAAGGCAACTGCTGCTGAACTATCTCTGGATCCCGGCCATGCTCATCTTGGGGTTTCTGGCTTTTGAAGGGCTGATTTTGGCAGCCGGCCTGGTTTTGGGGGGAACGGAGGGCTTGACCCTGCCCATCCTGGGCAAAATCTGGCTGCACAACTGGCTGTGGACAGGACTTTGGATCGGGATCCACACCCTGCTGGTGTGGGACAGAGGACGTCGCCGGGTGTGGCTTGGAGAGGAGAAACTGCGGTGAGCTGCTCCCGTACAGGCCCTTCCCATCCCGTCAGCGGTGCGGAGCACTTTTGCAGTGATCTAGAGCATCCCCAAGAGGGATCCAGGCCAAAATAGGGGCGACCTATGTGGGAGGGGATCCCTTTGCAGCTCAGTCGCGTTAACAGTGAGCATGACTCTAGTCAATGATACGCTGGACTATACTGAAAATAATGTACAGTATGTTCAGTATGGCTGCTT
>NZ_JANSHW010000102.1:0-7489 GCF_047461815.1 Synechococcus sp. R6-10 | reverse complement strand
GATGGGAAAGGGTTTGTTCGCGGGCGGCCATCCAGTTGACATTGCCCAGGTAGGTGTTGATCTCGCCGTTGTGGCAGAGGTAGCGGAAAGGCTGAGCCAGCGACCAACGCGGCAGGGTATTGGTGCTGAAGCGGCGGTGGTAGGTGGCGTAGGTGGTGGTGTAGAGGGGGTTTTGCAGATCTCGATAAAACTGGCCCAGAACCGACGATTGCACCATGCCTTTGTAAACGACAACCCGGCAGGACAAAGAGGCAAAATACAGAGCATAAAAGCCAAACCGAGCCTCTACCCGCCGCCGAATGCGCCGCCGCAACAGATAGAGCTGCTGCTCTAGCTCGTCTCCTTCCAGCGTGGGATGGGTGAGGAGCATCTGCCAAATGGAGGGCATGGTCTGCCGCGCCATCGGCCCCAGGCAATTGGGATTGACCGGTACCTGCCGCCAAACCACCCGCTGCCAGTCGGTGGTGGTCAAGTACTCATCGATCACCTGCTGCACCGCCTGACACTCAGCAGGATCCTGAGGCAAAAAGACCATCCCCACCGCGCTGTGAGTGGGATCCCAAGCTCGAATTTCTTCCCTCTCTGCCTGCAACAGCGACCAGGGGATTGCCGTTGCAATGCCCGCCCCATCACCGCTCTGGCCGTCGCCGCCACAGCCACCCCGATGTTCCATACAGGTGAGGGCCTGAAGGGTTTTCTGCAAGAGGTCGTGGCTGGCTCTCCCCTGCTGATTCACCAAAAAGCCGACCCCGCAAGCATCCCGCTCTTGAAAGTGCCAGTTTTCCTGCAGGATAGGGGCCGAGACCTGAGAGGGATGGGGATTCATAGGAGTAAAAACAGTTTGGAATAAATCACGCTTTCAGAGATGGAAAACCAGCATATCGCACTCCAATCCGACAGGAAAAGGGGGGCAGTCTCAAGTCACGGCTGGCTCTTGCCAACAGAGCAACCGTTGGGGCAATCGGCTCAGCGAAGTAAAGACAAAAAAGCTCGCCATGAACAGATTTTTCGAGTTTCTTCTGCAGCTTTCCCCGACGGACTGCGGACGATCTGAGAAAGCTAGGGCGAATGCGCCAGCTCACACCGGCTCCGCTCGCTGGCAACTGGCCCTGTGGAGAACTGCGGTAGGGAGACAGCCGTAGGGTATGTCCAGGAAGAGGGCAACCCCACAGATGTACAACAGATGTACAAAGTCAGGCGTGCAACGGTCTATCGCTGGCTGAACCTAGAAGACCTCAGGCCGACAAAAGTCAAGACCCAGAAGCCAAAGATAGACTTGGCCGCCCTGCAGCAAGACATAGGCCAGGATCCAGGAGCTCAATTGTAAGGATAGAGCTCAGAGATTCGGGTCGCGCCAGCGGGACGGAGCCCTTGCCCTATTGACTATACTGGTGGTGCTCTGGGAGCAATGATACTATTACCCTAGATTTTTCGTGTTTCTGAGTAAGCTCATGCTGACTTGCCCAAGCCGTCATTCTTTTAACTTAGATACGACAAGATCCATAATGGAAAGCAGCATTATCGATGCCAGGATTGTCACAGGCAATTTATACCTGAATCTACTCAAAAGATTGTCTCAGAATTCAATATATCCCTAGTTAACTAGTTAACTAGTTAATAAACTTAAGCGACTTTCCATTGCTGCTATATCTTATGTAAATGAACTACCAGAACTCTGGACAAAATTATGTTAATCACAAATCAACTTATCCTTCCCAAATCATGGAGGTCTACCCGTCAAAAGAGGTAATTTGATCCTGCGATGCGACGAGCTATTGCCATTTGTGCTAGCAGGTTGGAGCTTGAAAGCAGGACGAGCTTCCCAAACTTGTTCAGAATGATTGTTCAGAATGACTGTGTCTCCACATGGATTGGAGTCAGTGTTGCCGAGAAAAGCCATATCCTTGCTAGATTGAAGTCATGGGATCCCTGACTCTACCCGGTAGAACTGAACTTTATGACCGTCCCTCTGATTCACAGCCGTGACGTTCTAGAGAGCCGTCTCAAGGAGATTCCTGCTGAACCCGGCGTATATTTAATGCGAGATGCCACGGATCAGATCCTCTATGTAGGCAAGTCCAAGAAATTGCGCTCTCGAGTGCGATCTTATTTCCGCTTTACCGGCGACCTGCCTCCTCGCATTCAGCGCATGGTAGCTCAGGTTTGCGAGATCGAGTTTATCGTTACCGATAATGAAAGTGAAGCCCTAGCCCTAGAAGACAATCTGATTAAGACCTATCAGCCCCCTTATAATGTTCTCCTTAAGGACGATAAAAAGTATCCCTATTTGTGTATTACCTGGTCGGAGCCTTATCCTCAGCTTTACATCACCCGCCATCGTCGCCTTGATCGGAATCAAGACAAATACTATGGCCCCTACACCGATGTTGGCCTGTTGCGCCATACCCTTGGGTTGGTCAAACGAATTTTTCCCTTGCGCCAACGGCCCAAACCTCTGTACAAAGATCGCGCCTGTTTGAACTACGACATTGGGCGCTGCCCCGGGGTATGCCAAGGCTTGATCAGCCCAGAAGAGTATCGCAAAACGCTGACTCAAGTGGCCATGATCTTCCAAGGCCAGACAGATGAGCTGATCCGAGAGCTGCAGGAGAAGATGATCCAGGCCGCCGAACAGGAAAATTATGAGGCAGCCGCACGATATCGGGATCAAATTCGCGGTTTGGAACAATTGGGAGAATCCCAGAAGGTCTCTTTGCCTAACTCTACCGTCAGCCGTGATGCTCTGGCCTTGGCCATGAATGATTCACGAGCCTGCATTCAATTGTTTCAGGTGCGGGCAGGCAAGTTGGTGGGGCGGCTGGGGTTTGTGGCCGAAAACCGCGGTGACGACCCAGGCCTTATCTTGCAGCGGGCTTTACAAGAGCATTATCAATACTGCGATCCGGTGGAAATTCCCTCTGAGATTTTGACCCAGTATGAATTGCCCGATCACGATTTTCTGGAGTCTTGGCTGAGTCAGAAAAAAGGCCGCAAGGTCAGCCTTGTTGCCCCCCAACGGCAGAGCAAAGCCGAGCTGATCGAGTTGGTTGAGCGGAATGCACAACTGGAGCTAACCCGCACTCAGCGCTTGGCGGATCGGGATGCCGCGGCCTTGGAGCGCTTGGCAGAAGTCTTGGATTTGCCGGATGTGCCCCGCCGTCTAGAAGCCTACGATATTTCCCACATCCAGGGATCCGATGCTGTGGCCAGTCAGGTGGTGTTTATCGATGGCCTGCCTGCCAAACAGCACTACCGCCGCTACAAGATTCGCAACCCTGAGGTGCGCCCCGGTCACTCCGATGATTTTGCCAGCCATGCAGAAGTGGCCCGGCGTCGCTTCAGCAAAATGACCCCTGAGGATCAGCCGGATTTGGTGCTCATCGACGGGGGCAAGGGGCAGTTGTCGGCAGTCATGGCCGTCTTGGCGGATTTGGGGCTGGATCACCTGCCGGTAATTGCCTTGGCCAAACGAGAAGAAGAGATCTTTCTGCCGGGGGATCCTGTGCCCTTGCGGTTGACCGCCCAAGATCCGGCTCGCTTGTTGTTGCAACGCCTGCGAGATGAGGCCCACCGATTTGCTCTCGCCTTTCATCGCCAGCAACGGAAAGCGCGTCAACATGCCTCTACGCTGGACGAGATCCCCGGCTTGGGCAAGTATCGGCAAAAGCTGCTGATGGAAGAATTTCGGTCGATTGCCCGCATTCAGGTGGCCTCAGAAGACCAGTTGGCTCAAGTGCCCGGCATTGGCCCGAAGATTGCCCGGCAGATTTACCGCTACTTTCACCCGGAAACTCAGGCGGAATCCCCGGAGACTGCAGGGGTGGAGTAGTTGAGAATCTGCACAGGGATCCCTGCCCTACCGGCAGCCCACGGGGTAACATCCACAGAAACCTAAGCGCCCTTCCTCGCCCGTGATTTTACGGGGTTAGGGGGGAACTTGTAGTGCGGGAAACATCGCTTAAGGCAGAAATGATACATAATCCCAAGGACAGGTGTTCTCAGTGCCCTGGTACTGCTTGCCAATAGGGGATCCTGATGCTGGCCGAACTTGATGTGCTCCTGGAAAATGCCCCCATTGGGATCTTTCGTGTGGATCTGCAGGGACGATACCGGTTTGCCAATGCCAAGCTTGCCGAGATATATGGCTATACTTCCTCTGCCCATTTGATGCGCCATCTGTCGGATTTTGGCCATCATCTCTATGCTGACGCTGCCGGTCGTCGCCAGTTTTTCCAGGATCTGCTTGCAGGCAAAGTCGGCGATGGGAGAGTGGCCCAAGAGTTTTTGATCCACAGTCGCAAGGGCTTGGACTTGTGGGTGCGAGAACAAATTCAAGTTGTCCGCAATCCGGCAGGGGATCCCCTCTATTTTGAGGGGTATGTGGAAGACATCACGGCGCGGAAGCAGGCTGAACAAGCGCTTGCAGAGAGCCAACTCCGCTACAAAAGGTTGGTTTGTGCTATCCCACAAGCCTTAATGATCTTTAGCCAAGAAGGCCAATGCCTAGAGCTGATTTCTTCCCCGGAGAATGCTTGTGTTGCCTCACTCCCAGCAGAGCACCTTCAGGGAAAAGCAGTGCAAGAGCTGTTCGGCTCTGAGGTTAGCGACCAACTCCGGAGGCTGATTGACCGTTGCTTGAGCAGCGGATCCCGGCAAACCTTGGAATATCCCCTAACCAACTCAGCGGGAGAGCTCCGTTACCAAGAAATTTGCATAGTTCCCTACGGAGCAAATTGCGTGCTTGGCTGCATTCAAGATATTACCGAGCGTAAGCGTCTAGAGCTGGCTTTGTTGGAGATTCAACAGCGATTCTGGGGTATTGTAGAGTCCTGCAATTTGGGCATTTCTCTGCTGCCTCTTGAGCCAGAATCCAAGCCACATGGCATGAACTCAGCCCTCAAGGATATAACAGGATATTCTGCAGAGGAACTGAAAGCTTTGCCTCTGGAGGCCTATATCCCAGATTTGGCTGATGTTGAAACCCTAAAAAACCTCTGGCAGGAGATGATCGAGGGTCGGCGCAGTCATTATGAATGGGAACATCGCTACACCCGAAAGAATGGCCAAATCATCTGGGTAAAGTCTCAGGTTTATGTTGTGAGAGATGAAGAACAAAAGCCTCTGTTTGCCGTTTACTTCCTGGATGATATTAGCGAGCGCCGATCCATCAAATCTGCTCTTGAGGAAATTCAAAACCAATTGCAGGGGATCTTCAACTTCTGTAGCCAAGGGATTGCTCTGATGAGCCTGGATCCTGATCCCCGGTATCTCAGCCTCAACCCGGCAATGGCAGAGATTACAGGGTACAGCGAGGAAGATTGGTCGGCTCTGAAAGCGGAAGATTACACTCCCTATCCTGAAGACCGAGAACGGGGCGAGATACTCTGGAATGAATTGATTGCCGGATACGCTAGCAACTATGAATATGAAAAGGTGATCCGCCGTAAAGATGGCAGAGAGATCTGGGTTCGCCTGCAACTGTCTGTAGTGCGAAACGCTCAAAACGAGCCTCTGTTTGCCATTCAATTTCTAGAAGACATTTCCGAGCGAAAAAGGGCCGAAACTCACCTGCGAGAAAGTTTGGCCGATCTGGCCCGCAGCGAAGCACGTTACCGCGCCCTTTACGAAGTGATTCCAGACATGATTCTGCAGGTGGATCGGCAAGGGCTAGTCTTGTCCTATAAGCCCCCCAGAGGATTTGCATCCGCCTATCCCGATGACCGCTATCTCAACCAATACATTCAAGATCTGTTTCCAGAGCATTGGAAAACCTACTTTGCTCCCTTGTTGGAGAAAGCCTTTCAAACGGGAGAAATTCAGGTTATTGAATATCCGCTTCCCAAAACTTCTCAAGACACTGCGGAAGCATTGCCGGAATATCGTGAGGCCCGTCTGTTGCCCTTTGGGCCGGATGAGGCCATTGTTTTGGTGCGTGATATTACTCTGCGTAAGCGTTTGGAGCTGGCCCAGCAAACGCGAGAAGCTGAGTTAACAGCTCTGGTGCAACAGCGAACCCAGCAACTGGAACGCAGTCTACAGTTTGAATCGATTCTGCGCCGCCTCATCCATCAGATACGGGCAACTCTGGATGAAAGGCAGATCTTGCAGACAGTTGTGAACGAGCTGGGGAAATTTTTGGGCGTTCTTTTTTGCAATGTTGGCCTTTACGATAGCCGCCGAACCTACTCCCTGATCAGCTATGAATACACGACGCTTTCGACCTCTGGGGTCGGGGCTCGGGTTCAGATGAAAGATTTTCCCCTCTTCTACGAACAGCTATGGCGAGGCTGGTGCTTTCAACTGTGCGCTCGGGATCGTCAACGGGATCCCGACACTTTGCCCCCTTATTTGACCAAGCTGGCCTGCCCCATTGCGGACGATCAGGGCATTCTTGGGGATCTGTGGCTGGCCCGGCCCCCTGAGGAGAGTTTTAGCGATTGGGAAATCGATTTGGCCCAGCAAATGGCGGCCCAGTGCGCGATTGCCTTGCGACAGGCCAGGCTCTACCTCAGCAGCCAGGCTCAGGTGACGGAATTGAAAAAACTCAGCCAAATTAGGGATAACTTCCTGGCCGCCGTCTCCCATGAGCTGCGCACTCCCCTTACCAGCATTAGCCTCTCGGTTCACCTGCTGAAACTGAGCCATCAAGTTTCTCCTCTCACCCCCAAGCAAATCCAGTATCTTGAGGTTCTGGAGCAGGCGTGCGAGCGAGAGATCTCCCTAATTAACGATCTTCTAGATCTACAAAATTTGTCGGGCAATACGCTCAAGCTGCCCTCTGAGCAGGTTAACCTGCCTCTCCTTTTGGCACCTCTTATCAATCGGTTCCAAGACCGGATGCGCAAGCGGCAGCAAACCCTAGAAGTTCACTGGGATCCCCACCTGCCCTATCTGCACACCCATCCTCGCCTGTTGGAGCGCTTGGTCTGTGAGCTTTTGACCAATGCCCACAAATTCACGCCCGCCGGCGAACACATTGTCCTAGAGGCTGTTGCTTTAGGTTCCGACCGCTGGGAGCTGCGCTTGACCAACACGGGCACCACCATTCCCCTCGAAGAACAAGAACGCATTTTCGAGCAGTTTTATCGCATCCCCCACTCGGATCCCTGGCAGCAGGGGGGAACAGGCTTGGGATTGGCTCTGGCCCAAGCCATTGCCAACCACTTGGGCGGCTCTTTGCAGGTGGAAAGCACTGCCCACCAAACCACGTTTATTCTTCGCTTGCCCGCAGCAGAATCTTGTTGACGATTCGGTTTGGGCCACTTATGGTGAGATTTACCATATGGGGGGCAGGGTGAAGGTAGCGCTGTTGCAACTGAACTACATCGTCGGCGATCTAAGCGGAAATGCCGAGCGCATCCGTTCGGCAGTCGAGGCAGTGGCGGCGGCGGGAGCAGAGTTGGCCATCGCCTCGGAGCTGGCGTTGCTGGGATATCCACCCCGCGATTTGTTGCTCTACCCGGCCCTGATCGAGAGAGCGAACCAAGTT
>NZ_JANSHW010000101.1:0-10194 GCF_047461815.1 Synechococcus sp. R6-10 | reverse complement strand
CCGCAGGTTCAGTTGGTCGGCTATCCAGGTAAAAAAGGCTTCTGCTTGCTCTGTGTTGACCTGGAAGAAAGAGGTGCTGTCGATCCAGAGGGAAAAACCGGCAAATTCCTCCCGCAGAGCCCCTCGACCGGCAATGACCTCAGTCTCCGGGCCGAAGATGGCATTGGTACGAGCCGAGTTGAGATTGAGACAGACCCCCACCAGGTCGGGGTAGCGCTGCATCCAGCGTTCGGCCCAGCTTTCCAGATGGGGCAGGCGACGACTGCAACTGACCAAGGTCAGAAGCACCTCGCGGGTGCGGCGACCGATGCGCAAACCCAAGTGGCGGAGATGACCCTGGTGACGACTTTCGTCATACACACTCCAGCCCGTCTCTTGAAGATCGCGCTTGATTTCCCTCAGGAACACGTCCAGCCGCTCATCTTGCACGGGGCATTGGTTGAGGTTCACCAAGCGGTGGCTGCCCCGTTGGTAGTAGCCCATGCGCAAGGGCTGGCCCTCCGGTTTGGCCATGGGGTAGGTGACCTTGTTGCGATAGCGCAGCGGCTGCTGGGATCCCAAAATAGGGACAGGCTGCGGCAGAGTCAGACCGCCAATCCGCTCCAGTGCATCCCTGAGGATTTGCTGCTTGGTGGCCAATTGCTGGGCATAGCTGACATGTTGCCATTGGCAGCCACCACATTTGTCCGCCACAATGCAGGCTGGTCGCACCCGTTGGGGAGAGGGAGAAATCAGCGACCGAATTCGCCCGACCAAGTAGTTGCGCTTGATCTCGGTTATTTGGGCCACCACCTGATCCCCGGGCACCGCCTGGGACACAAACACCACTCGCCCTTGTCCAAGTCCTACCGTGTGGGCAATGCCATCTCCCTGGGGGGTCAGGGCCGTGACCTCCAACGCCAAGAGATCCCCAGGTTTAACGGGATCAGGAAGGCCGGAAGGGATCGGATGTTCCATTAGGCTGTTTCGCCGAAATTCGAAATAACTATAACCATAGGTCAGGTCGTGTTGGCTGGAGTCAGCATTGCCGGAAAAAGCTGTAGCAAGGCAAAAAGCATGTCAGCCGCCAACTGCTTACGGGATTGAAAACCCGATCCAATGAAGTGGTTCACTCCTTGGTCAAAGCAGATAGAGAAGGCAAAACATCTTCTCGAAAAGGAACCTCGTTTTGATTCACGTTCTCTAGCTCGGCCAACATGAGAGGGTTAACCCGGTTTAGGTAGGGCACCAAAACCTGTTGTAGCCTTCGGCTGTAGAAGCGGTGGTAGCTGTACACAGGCGTGGCCGGAAATCCCCGTCGAATCTTATGGGATCCCCCTGCGCCGGGATCAAAGTTGCGGATCCCTTCTCGGATGGCGAGGGCAATGGGCTCGTAGTAGCAAACGTTAAAGTGCAAAAACTTCACCTCCTCCCGACAACCCCAGTAGCGCCCGAAGAGGCGATCCCCCTTACGAATACAAAAAGACATCCCCACAATTTCTGCATTCCGTTCCCCGGCCACCAGCACAACTCGCTCCCGATAGTTGGGATAG
This sequence comes from Synechococcus sp. R6-10, assembly GCF_047461815.1. Taxonomy (NCBI): domain Bacteria; kingdom Bacillati; phylum Cyanobacteriota; class Cyanophyceae; order Synechococcales; family Synechococcaceae; genus Synechococcus; species Synechococcus sp. R6-10. The sequence continues at coordinate 8,662 of NZ_JANSHW010000101.1, read as the reverse complement.
AGAGACTCGAAAAAGCGGCGATTGAGATATTTGCTCCAGTTCCAAAATTGGGCGCAGGTGTTGCTGTAAAAGTCGTACATGAGAGACAACAGGCGGGGCGTGATCTCCTCTCCTGTGTAAATCTTGAGTTCTAGGCCGCTTTTTTCCATTGCAGCCCGCTCTCGCTTGATGTTGCGCCGCTGGTTGGCATTGAACTGGCTCAAAAAGTCTTCGTAAGAGCGGTAGCCGGGGTTGTGCCACTGGTAGTTGTGGGTGATCCGGGGCGTAAATCCATCCGACTCCAATTGAGTCCGCCAGTCCAGATCTACATAAAGCAAGCTAAACACCGAAATATCCTTCTCTTGGCAAAACCGGTCAATGGCTGCCAGCATCAACGACCACACCTCTGCTTCCGAATACTCGGGATGGACGAGGATGCGATAGCCCGTGGCCGGGGTGAAGGGGGCCATGCCGATTAACTTCGGGTAGTAGCGTTCCCCCAATTGGCCGGCAACTGCAGCCCATTCTTGGTCGAAGACAAACTCCCCTTGACTGTGGCTTTTCAAATACAAGGGGGCAGCAGCAACCAACTGGCCGTCCGCCTCCACCAACAGGTGACAGGGCAGCCACCCTGTCCTGCGGCTGGCACAACCTGAGCTCTCTAGGCTGTGCAACCATTCGTATTCCAAAAAAGGAGAGGTGCGCTCCGTTTGCAAGGCGTGCCAGGCCACTGCCGGGATCTCGCGAATATCGTGGCACCAGCGCCATTTCAAGCCGGTTGACATTTGCCTGCTCGGATCAGACCAACCCGCCGTGCAATTGCCTCAGCTTGGCCGGGAAAAGGCCCCCAATGCTCTTGCCGACTCAAGAGGGGATCCCCCGCCGCCAAATGCAGCACCTGGCAGGATCCCTGCGCCTGCTTGATCACGTACCACCCTGAAACGGGGTCGGAAACCACGCTGCTGCTCCTTTGCCCGTCCACAACTTCTCCGGCGGAAAACCACACTTTTGGGTTCTGGTTTGATTTTAATCGGGATCCCTGGGCTCGTAGTAACGGTTGGCCAATTCCAAAGCCATCTGAAACTTCTGCTCGCGGGTGAGATCGGCCCGTCGGGCAATGTGGGCAAAGCGGTTGATATCTGGGGGCAGGAAGTCGAAAGGACGCTGTTCCCGCACGATGTCCAAGACCAAATCGCAAAGGGCCTGCTGGTAATCGTTATAGAAGATCTCTCCCAAAGCCTTGAGCCGCCCATCGGGCACCGGATTGTTAAAGTCGATGGCCTGCAGCTCTCCCTGCTCGTCAATAAATAGCTCCACCGAGTTCATTTCATAGCCCAAAACTCGATTGATAATCCGACAGGTATTGATGACTTTCTGGCCCATTTCCGGCGTGAGAAATTCTGGATCGAACAGATACTCGCTAGCATCGAATTTACGAAAGATGTACTTAATCGGAATGATCTTTCGGCCAATGCAGAGGGCGCGAATCTGCCAAGGGTAAGGGGTTTTGACCTTCTCTTGGATCATCATCACCTGAGATCCAGAGCGGTCGTAAAAATAGAGGAGCTGCTCCATGTTGTGGGCTATTTCTACTCCAATGGCCTCTCGCCCCTCCGCCGGCTTGATCACCATTGGCCAGCCCAGGTCTTCTGCCATCCCCTGCCAATCGAAAAACTTGTGATACTTAAAATCTTCTGCTTTCAATGCAGGGGCTTCTTTAGGGGGCAGAATGTAAGTTTTGGGGATGGAGATCCCCAGCTCTTTGACCACCATGTAGGCAGCATCTTTGTTGCGCAGGTAGTAATAAAAGCTAAACGGGTTGTTGATGAGGTAAACCCCCCGAAAGGCAAAGCCCATGAACAGGCCGATGGCTTGGGGGTAAAGGTAGCTGAAACGATCCAGGATCAGGCGATACTTGGTGCGGTAATCCAGGTTCACCTCGTGAATGGTGACATGTTCGGCCCGGATCTTGTAAGTTTGGCCGTTGCGAGCTTGAACAGGGGGAAGTGCGTTGAGGCGGGCCAGAGTATCGTCCCCAAAAGGCTCGCTGAAGTGCAGGCTGCCAACCCAATAGTCTTCAATCATCAAAGCTCTCTCAAAAGCTATTCCCTGCAAGGGATCCTACGCGAAGGCGCGGATTTGCGCTTGCCAAGTGGGCCAGTCGTGATTCCCCTCCCATACCTCCAGTTGATGGGGGATGTTGTTGCGGCTAAGCACTTCTGCCAGGCGCAGATTGTCGCTGAGGCAGTGGTCGTGGCGAGCGGTGAGCAGCTTCAGCTCGGTGTTGCGCCCGCCCAAGTGATCCCAGAGTTGCCGGCTCATGTTGGACATATAGGCCAGCGGGTTGATGAAATACAGCTCCTGCTCTGCCCGTTGGGGATCCCAGCCGGTGATGGAGCCGAGAGCGGCCACATCGTAGGGCCCCCCCAGAGCCAAGCAACGGCGCACCAAGCCGGGGTGCCGACAGGTGAGGTTGACCGCATGGGTAGCCCCCAGGGAAAAACCGGCCACTACCAAAAACTCATTTTGCGCTTCCGCTTTGGCATAGGGGATCAGCTCTTCTACCCAGTGCTGCTCCAGCAACAGCCAACGATCCCGCCGTTGGGGCAAGTCCAGCTGGCGGTTGAACAAAGTCTCCCAATCTAGGGTTTCCACGCAAAAAGCCTGCAAATAGCCCTGTTCCAGATGATGGCTGAGGCTGGCGATGATGCCGCGATCTTCCAAGTCGAAAAAACGCCCGTTGCTGGTGGGCAGACAGATCAGCGGGTAGCCGTGATGCCCAAAGTGGAGCATCTCCATTTCCCGGCCCAAGATCTGAGAGGGAAAGCGCAAGTAGCGGCGAGCGTAGGCCATGAAAAACGGGGAAGGGATCCTCAAGAAATACCCAACCTTTCCGGGGGAAGCATTCTGCCCTGCCTGGTCGAGCAAGGCAAAGGGCACTCTCTGGAAAGGTCCACAAGAGCCACCAGAACAGATGGGAGCAGACCTGACCAACTGACAGGAACCTCAGGAAATTTCCGTGAACAGATCCTTGAGGGCCGTGCGGGCGGCCAAGTGCTTGCGGGTGGACTCGAGAATTTCGGCTTCCCGGCGCAGCCGCCTTTCGGTACTGACCATTTCCAGCAGAGCTTGCTGCTCTTGGGGGGCCCCATGGAAGTGGCTAGCCACCCAGTAGGACAGTTCTATGGGGGTGGTGGGGAGCTGCTCCGGCAACTGTGCATCCCGCTCCATTAGCTTGCCCGAGAGACGCACCACATCTTGAAGGAGAGTGGTAACCTGGCGCACCCAGCTCTGCAGGTCATCGGAAGGGGTGGTCGGCTCATCCTCAATCCATTCCACCAGCCCCACCCGGAAGGGTTTTTCCCGCACGTAATCCAAGACGCGGAAGCGCTGCTGCCCCAAGGTCAAAATGTCCATGCGGTCATCCGGCAATCGCTGCACCTGCAACACCTCAGCACAACAGCCCACCCGCACCGGGGATCCCGTCTGGGGATTGAACATCAGCACCCCAAAGCGGCGATCCGTCTCCAGAATGGTGTTGATCATCATGCGGTAGCGGTACTCGAAAATGTGCAGCGGCAGAGGTCGGCCCGGAAACAGCACCACCTCCGGCAAGGGAAACAGGGGTAGCTCGCGAACATCCACGGAAGAAGAAGGCATAGGGCTTGTGCTTCTCGCTGTACTGAGTCTAGCCCATCTTTATTGGCCAATCTTTATCTCTGCTAAAGGTAGGGGATTGACAGGGAGGGGATCCCTCAAGAGAAGCGGTGGTGCCAGACTGTGATGGCAATCGCCAAGGCATCGGCGGCATCATCCGGGCGGGGCAAGCTGGGCAGGTTGAGTTCCCGGGCCACGGCAGCTTGTACAGCCTGCTTGTCGGCGCGTCCGTAGCCTGTCAAACTTTGCTTGACTTGGGCGGGCGTAAACTCCACCGGCAACAGATGATGCTGGGCCAAGGTGAGCAGGATCACGCCACGGGCTTGGGCGATGGCAATGGTATTGCCCATTTTGTAGAAAAAAAGTTTTTCCAGCCCCACCTGATGCGGGCGCAGTTGGCGCAGCAACTGGCTCAAATCCTCGTGCAGCGTTTGCAGCCGCTCCGGCATCGAGTGTTGGCTGGGGGTGCTGATCACCCCATAATCCACAGGTTTCAACCCCGCAGATCCCGCCAGAATGCAACCAAAACCCATGGTTCCCAGACCTGGATCTAGGCCGAGGATGCGCTGCTCAGGTGGGGTGTCTCCTCTGTCGGCGAGGGGCGGGGGGATCTGACAAGGGCTATGGCCTGCCGGGTGACTGCGCATGATGGGGATGATCGGTGTGCAGGTAGGTCAGGCCCGAGATCAGGGTGAGAACCACCGCCACCCAAAAACAAGGGATCCCTCCCGGCCACCCCAAAATCAGCAAAGCAATGGCCAGGATTTGGGTTACCGTCTTGGCTTTGCCCCAGAAATTGGCACCGCGGATTTGGCTTTGGTTGACCCGCCAGCCGGCGATGGCCAGCTCCCGCCCCACCAGCAAAAACACGCCCCAAGCGGGGATCCGCCCCAGTTCCAGCAGGCCCAGCAGCGGCGCCAACACCAGCAGCTTATCCACCAGAGGATCCAAAAACTTGCCCATATCGGTTACCAAGCCATAACGGCGGGCCAAATGGCCATCCAGCCAATCGGTTGCTGCCGCCAACAGGAACGCCCAGAGGGCCAATCTCTCCCCCAGTGGGGATCGCAGGCTCAGGCCCAGCAAAACAAAAGGGATCCCTGCCAGCCGCAGCAGGGTGACGGCGGTGGGCAGGTTCACCCACTCCAGCTTGGCACGTTGGACGGCGCTGGGATTCTCCACCTTCGGATCTGGCCTCAAGGATCAGAACTATCAGAATTATCGGTAACGGCCCAGGCGCTCGGTGAGCAGGTGGTAAAACCCCTGGGCATCCACCCCAAAAGCCACCTGGACATTGGCAGGGCGGCCACTGGATCCCCAGCGATCCACCACCGTCCGGCCCAGATTCAAGGAGCTGGCAGTTTCCACCTCGACGTAGCAGGGCTTAAGCTCGAACAACTGCGGCTGTAACAGATAGGCAATCACACAAGGGTCGTGCAATGGCCCTCCCGGTAGCCCGTAGCGTTCTACGTCGACCTTACCGTAAAAGGTGAGCATATTGGCCACCGTCTGCCCAACGCGGGTGCCCAGGGCGCGGATGCGCTCAATCCGCTCCGGCGTGCTGAGGACCTGTTGGGTGACGTGCAAGCCCAGCATCACCACCTCCGGGATCCCGGCGCTGAGCACGATCTGGGCGGCGTGGGGATCGGTGAGGATGTTGAACTCGGCTGCCGGCGTAACATTCCCCTCAAAGGCGGATCCCCCCATAAACACCAGCCGCTGGATGCGCTCCACAATCCGGGGCTGCTGCACCAGGGCCACTGCCAAGTTGGTCATCGGGCCCAGCAAAGCCAAGGTAACCGGCTCAGGGGCAGCCATCAGCGTCTCGATGAGATAGGGCACCGCATGCTGGGATCCCAAAGGCATCTGGGGCTCCGGCAGATCCGCTCCGTCGATCCCGGTTTTGCCATGCACCTGCTCGGCGGTTTCCAGAGGGCGCAAGAGAGGTCGGGGGCAGCCGGCATACACCCCCATCTGCGGCTGACCGGCCAATTCACAGATCTGTCGAGCATTGCGGCTGGTTTTGTCCAAGGAGACATTGCCAGCCACCGTGGTAATGCCCAGCAATTGCAGCTCTTCTGGCGACGCCATAGCCAGCAGCAGAGCCACCGCATCGTCTTGGCCAGGGTCACAGTCGATGATCAGGGGCACCATAGGGATCTCGGCAGCAGCTCACTCACCCCTAGTTTAGGTTTTTATCCCGCTCTTTTCCTCTGGCCGGTGAGCGCGGATCCCGGTCAGATTTAAGATAGGAAATATATCTTCATCCTTTGTCTTGTTGCCTGACACCCATCCACTGCGCATCAACCTGTTGCTGGATTGGGAGCCGCCAGCAGGAGAGCCCCTAGCTTGCGAGGACTGGCTACCCCCTGAACGCTTTGTTGTCGAGTGTTTTCAGGATCAAGCTACCTTCCTAGAGGCTCTCAGGAGACAAGACGGCCATGTCGATTGCTTGGTGCTCCTGGTGGATCCCACTCGGCTGCAAGAGCTGCACGATCTGGGCAATCAGCTCTGCGCGTGGGGACTGCTGCTGCCGACGGTGTTGGCGATTGTGCTGGAAGAATCCCACCTGCCAAAGGAAACACCGGAGACGGAAGGAGAGATCCCTGCCACCTCATCTTTGGTGAAAGCATTGCTCAAGCGAGAGCAGTTTTTCTACCACAACGCCACCCTCGTCCGTCCCATTTCACCGCAGGAGCTGAAGGGGCAGGTGCGGGCCGACTGTACCGCTTCGGGATCCCCTTCCGTCTTGGAGCTGCTGGTGGATCGGGCCATCGCCTTGTTTCTGCAGATGTCTCCCACCTGCGGCCTCCCGCAGGGCCCAGCGCATCCCAGCAATCAGCCCTACCTGGCTTACAGCAACCAACAACAACGGCGGCTGGCGGAGAAATTGCGGGAACGGCTGGGCTACGCCGGAGTGTACTATCATCGTGACCCAGAGCTGTTTTACCGTCGCCTCCCGCCCCACGAGCAGCAAGCCCTCATGCGACGGCTGCGTAACCTTTACCAGGCAATCGTCTTGGACTATTTTCAATCTCCCGAGACCGTTAATGCCCGCATCGACGAGCTGGTGGCCTTGGCCTTTTTTGCCGATATTGGCGCTGCTCAACTGCTGGAGCTGCACATGAACTTGATGGAAGACTTTGCCAAACAATTGAAACTGGAAGGCCGCAGCGAAGAGATCCTGCTGGATTACCGCCTTACCCTGATCGATGTGATGGCCCACCTGAGCGAAATGTACCGCCGCTCCATTCCCAAAACCGCTCCAAGGGATCCTTAGATATGTCCACTCGCAAAGCCTATGTTCTCAAGCTCTACGTGGCGGGCAACACCCCCAATTCTCTGCGTGCCCTCAGCACCTTGCAAGACATCTTGGAAAAGGAGTTCCGCGGCGTGTACAGCCTGAAGGTGATCGATGTCTTGAAAAATCCGCAACTGGCAGAGGAAGATAAGATCTTGGCAACGCCGACCTTGGCCAAAATCCTGCCGCCACCGGTGCGGAAGATTATTGGCGATCTGTCCAACCGCGAGAAAGTGCTCATCGGCCTGGATCTGCTCTACGAAGAATTGGACGAAGAGGCTTGAGACAGGCTGCAGGAGCAAGGAGAGTGGGATGAACCAGTCATTGGGGCCTTCTGAGCCAGAAAAGCCACAAGATAACACCGCAGAGGACTCCACCGAACCAACCCCAGACAACCACCGAGCGGATCTCTCAGAGCTGCGAGGGATCCCCAAAAAACAGACGGGCATCGAGGGCTTTGAAGACATCAGTCACGGTGGGCTACCCCTGGGACGCACCACCTTGGTCAGCGGCACCTCCGGCACCGGCAAAACCCTGTTTGCCATGCAGTTCCTTTACAACGGCATCGTGAAGTATCAAGAGCCGGGGATCTTCGTCACCTTCGAGGAAACCCCCGCCGATATCATTCGCAATGCCTCCAGCTTTGGCTGGGATCTGCAGGCCCTCATCGACAGGGGCCAACTGTTTATCCTGGACGCTTCCCCCGATCCCGAAGGCTATGAGGTGAGCGGCAACTTTGATTTGTCGGCCCTCATCGAGCGCATCCAGTACGCCATTCGCAAATACAAAGCCAAGCGGGTCTCCATCGACTCAGTGACAGCCATCTTTCAGCAGTACGACCCTGCCGGTGTGGTGCGGCGGGAGCTGTTCCGCCTGACGGCCCGCCTCAAGCAGGCCAACGTCACCACCGTCATGACCACGGAGCGCACCGACGAGTACGGCCCCATCGCCCGCTACGGCGTAGAGGAATTCGTCTCCGATAACGTGGTGATCCTACGCAACATCCTGGAGGGAGAGAAACGGCGGCGCACCATTGAGATCTTGAAGCTGCGGGGCACCACCCACATGAAGGGGGAATATCCCTTCACCATCACCAACGACGGGATCAACATCTTCCCCTTGGGAGCCATGCAGCTGACGCAGCGCTCCTCCAACGTGCGGGTCTCCTCCGGCATCGAGAAGCTGGACGAAATGTGCGGCGGCGGTTTCTTCAAGGACTCGATTATTTTGGCCACCGGCGCCACCGGCACGGGCAAAACCTCGCTGGTGAGCAAATTCCTGGAGCGGGGCTGCCTGGATGGGGAACGCTGCATTCTCTTTGCCTACGAAGAGTCGCGGGCGCAGCTGTCCCGCAACGCCTCCTCCTGGGGCATTGACCTGGAAGAGTTCGAGCGGCAGGGCCTCCTCAAGATCATCTGCGCCTACCCAGAATCTGCCGGCCTGGAAGACCACCTGCAGAAGATCAAAACCGAGATGATGGCCTTCAAGCCCTCCCGCATGGCCATCGACTCCCTGTCAGCCCTGGCGCGGGGAGTGAGCCAAAATGCCTTCCGCCAGTTTGTAATCGGGGTAACTGGCCTGGCCAAGCAGGAGGAGATCACCGGCTTTTTCACCAACACCACCGACCAATTCATGGGATCCCATTCCATCACCGAATCCCACATCTCCACCATCACCGACACGATCATCCTGCTGCAATACGTGGAGATCCGCGGAGAAATGGCC
>NZ_JANSHW010000100.1:0-6332 GCF_047461815.1 Synechococcus sp. R6-10 | reverse complement strand
GACCACCTCCTTTCAAATCCATCTGCAGGTATCCCCCCAACAGGCGGCCCGTTACTTCAACGCTTCCCTGCTCGTGTCAGCCCCCTTGGTGGCGCTGGCGGCCAATTCTCCCTACCTATTCGGGCACAACCTGTGGGCAGAAACCCGCATCCCTTTGTTCGAGCAGGCCCTAGATGGGCCACCCCCCCTTGCCCCCACCCACTACCCCCGCGTCACCTTCGGGCAAGGGTATGTCCAGGGATCCCTAATGGAGCTGTTCTGGGAAAACCTGCATCGCTACCCGGTGGTATTGCCACAAAGGTTAGCCACTTCCCCATCAGAGCTGGCCCATTTGCGCCTCCACAACGGCACCATCTGGCGCTGGAACCGACCCCTGATCGGCTTGGATCCCGTTCCCCACTTGCGCATCGAACAGCGGGTGGCAGCGGCAGGCCCAACCCTACCCGACATGATCGCCAACGCGGCCTTCTACTTTGGCCTGGTGCAAGCCTTGGGATCCCAGCCCGTTTCCCCCGAGCAGGAGCTGAGCTTTGCCCAGTGCCGCGCCAATTTCTACACGGCGGCCCGCTTCGGCCTGGAGGCCCCCATCACTTGGCTCAAGGGTTGGCAGGGATCCCTGCGCCAATTGCTTTTGCAAGAGCTGATCCCCCAAGCAGAGGCGGGTTTGGTTCAACTGGATCTGGCCCCCTCCGATATTCAGGAGTACCTGGGCATTCTCCGCGCCCGGGTGGAGTCGGGGCAGAATGGGGCCACCTGGCAGCGCCGCTACGTGGCTCGGCATGGTAAAGATATGCAACAATTGACCTGTGCCTACTGGGAACGGCAGCGGCAAGGCCAACCGGTACACACCTGGGATCTCAGCTAGGGCTCTCTCCACAGCCGGTTGTACCAGCGGTGGGCCACCGCGGCGGCAGGACGGATCCCTGGCCCGCATCTCGAGTGGGCAAACTCTCTCTCAGATGGCCTTGTTGCGACCCGAGCTACCGCAGCGAAACGGTTCATTCGCGACCAAGGACTTCGTTGGACTTCTGCTCCCTCCTACCCCAGGGAGAGAGGCCAGAAGCCAGAAGTTTGAGTCGAGCCTCTTAGCCCAAACAGTATGCTCACCGTTCTCGATCATCTACCGGATCAACTGCTGGATCTAGAGGCCCATCAGCTTTACGACCGATTGGGTGGGCCAACCCTCATCCATCTGCCGGGACGACGGGATCCCGCCCTGTTTGTGTCCGTCCTGCTGCACGGCAACGAAACCACCGGTTGGCAGGCGGTGCGGCAGCTCCTCCGCCACCACGCCCAGCGGGAATTGCCCCGTTCTCTTTCCCTTTTCATTGGCAACGTGCAGGCTGCCCGCCACCGGCAACGGCGGCTAGATGGCCAACCGGACTACAACCGCATTTGGGGCCCCGGCTCCACCCCCGAGCACGCCATGGCCCAGGCCGTCCTGCAGCAAATGCAGCGGCGGGGCGTTTTTGCCAGCGTCGATATCCACAACAACACGGGCACCAACCCCCACTACGCCTGTGTCAATCACCTGGATGCCCCTACCCTGCACCTGGCCACCTTGTTTGGGCGCACCGTCCTCTATTTCACCAGGCCAGAAGGGGTGCAGAGCATGGCCTTCGGGCGCTTCTGCCCGGCGGTGACCCTGGAGTGTGGCAAGCCGGATCAGCCCCACGGCACCCAGCATGCCTACGAATTCTTGGAAGCCTGCCTTCACCTGTCGGCGATCCCGCAGCGCCCTGTCTTCCGCCAAGATATCGACCTCTTCCACAGCGTCGCCATTGTCAAAATCCCGGATCAGGTGAGCTTCAGCTTTGGGGAAGAGGATGGCAACCAAGAGGGATCCCCCTCCCACATCCGCTTCCCGCCGGATTTGGATCTCCTCAATTTTCGGGAGCTTCCCCCCCACACCCCCATTGGCTGGACGAACAACGGCTTCCACCTGGAGGTGCAAGACGAGCAGGGCCAAAATGTGGCGGATCGCTTTTTCTATGCCTGCAACGGAGAAATTCGCACCAGCGTGCCCATCATGCCGGGCATGCTCACCCTCAACAGCCGCATCATCCGCCAAGACTGCCTCTGCTACCTGATGGAGCGCTACCCCCTGGCCGGCTGAGCCGGGCTGCCAATTTCCCCGAGGGGATCCCCAAACCAGAACGGGTGGTGCTCCCCACCCCTGCAATAACAGACTCCCCGCTGGCCGCTGTACCCGTCCGCCGAGGGATGGTGAGTACGCTAACGTGGGACAGAGCGACCCCTGCAAGCCCTATCCTGAAAACTGCCAACGGCACGCTGAGCCCACGGGATCCCTATGTTGCGCCTGCTGCGGATCGAGAACTTTGCCCTGATCGAGCAATTGGAGATCCCCTTTCGAGCGGGGCTAAACGTGCTCACCGGAGAAACCGGGGCCGGCAAATCCATCATCCTCGATGCGCTGGATGCAGCTCTAGGAGGTACAGCTCGGGCTCTGCGAACTGGCAGCGAACGAGGTCTGGTGGAAGCGATCTTCAGTCCTAATCCTGAACTGCAAGCCTGGCTAGAACAAGAGCACATCGACCCCCTAGAGGAGGGCCTGGTTTGTAGTCGCGAGCTGGTGTTGCGCAACGGCAAGCTCACCAGCCGCCTGCGGGTGAATGGGGTGCTGGTGAACAAAGCCCAGATGCTCAACCTGCGGGCCAAATTGGTAGAGATCACTGCCCAGGGGCAAACCGTTCAAATCCAATCTCCCCAAACCCAGCGCCGTTGGCTGGACGACTTTGGCGGCGAAGAGTTGTTGCGAACACGGGCGGAGGTGGCTGCCCTTTACCAAACCTGGAACCAACTGAAAACAGAGGTGGAATCCCGCCGGCAAAGCCAACAACTGCGCCTGCAACGGCTAGACCTGCTGGAGTTTCAAGCGCAAGAGCTGGCCGCCCTGCGCCTGGAGGATCCCGACGAAATGGCCAAGCTGGAGCGGGAACGGGAGCGCCTGGCCCACCGCGTGGAACTGCAACAGCAAAGCTACGCAGCTCACCAATTGCTCTATCAAAACGACAGCGGCTCACCGGCCATCGCCGATCTGTTGGGCCAGGTAGAACGGTTGCTCCAGACCATGACCCAGCGGGATCCCGACCTAGCCCCTCTGGCGGAAATGGTCAGCAGCGCTCTCATTCAGGTGGAGGAGGTGGGGCGGGAGCTGGTTCGCTACGGCGAGACGCTGGAGGCGGATCCCGGTCGGTTGAACAAAATTGAACGGCGCTTGGCGCAACTCAGACAAGCCTGCCGCAAATACGGCCCGACCTTGGCCGAGGTGATGGCCCATGCGGAGCGGGTGCAGACGGAGTTGGCCCAACTGCGAGGAGACAACACCGACCTAGAGGAATTGCAGGTGCGGCTGGACAAAGCTGCCCAAGACCTGGAGCGCCATTGCCAGGTGCTCTCTCAACTGCGGCAAAAAGCGGCCTGTCAACTGGAAAAGGCCCTCATAGAAGAGCTCAGCCCGCTGGGGATGAGCGCAGTGCAATTCCGGGTGCAGATCCAACCCGGCCCCCCGACGGCAGAGGGGGTGGATCAGGTGAGCTTTTGGATCAGCCCCAACCCGGGTGAGCCTCTTCAGCCCTTGGCCAGCATCGCCTCCGGCGGCGAGATGAGCCGTTTTCTGCTGGCCTTGAAAGCCGTATTCAGCCGCATCGATCCGGTGGCCACCATGGTTTTCGACGAAGTCGATACCGGCGTGTCCGGCAAAGTGGCACAAGCCATCGCCACCAAGCTGTACAGCATCGCCCGAGATCACCAGATCCTCTGCGTCACCCACCAACCCCTGATCGCTGCCCTGGCGGATCACCACCTGCGGGTTCACAAGGTGGTGCACCAAAAGCGAACTTCTGTGCGGGTGGAGCTTTTGGGAGAACGAGAACGCCGCGAAGAACTGGCCCAACTTACTGCCGGCCACTCCGCCCAAGAAGCGATGACTTTTGTGGAGGCTCTCCTCAACCAAGCAGCTCAACTGCGCAAGCAGCAACTGGCCAGCCCCGCTTGACCCTCCTCTCCTTTTGTTTTGAGTGAGGGGAGGGGGGTGAGGGCCTCACCCGCCCAAGAACAGCTCCAGCACCTCAGGATTGTTCAACAAGTTGGGGCCAGTATCCTCAAAGCGGTTTTCTCCCGTGGACAAGACATAGCCCCAGTCCGCCATCTTCAGGGCCTGCTTGGCATTTTGCTCCACCATGAGGATGCTGATGCCAAGACGGTTGATCTCTTGCAGGAGGGCGAAGGTCTGTTCTATATACAGCGGCGACAGGCCGGCGGTCGGCTCATCCAGCAACAACAACTGCGGCTCCACCATCAACGCTCGCCCTATGGCCAGCATCTGCCGTTGTCCACCCGATAGGGATCCCGCCGCTTGGCGTCGTTTCTCTTTCAGGGGTGGAAACAGCTCATAAACCCGCTCCAGTTGGGCGGCAGGGTTGTCGCGTCGGATGAAGGCCCCCATCTCCAGGTTCTCTTGCACGGTGAGGGAAGGGAAGACATTGTTGGTCTGGGGCACAAAGCCGATTCCCCGTCGCACCAGTTGCTCAGTGGGCAGGTGGGTGATGTCGGATCCCTGAAACAGCACTCGGCCTGAGCGGATGGTGGCCAAGCCAAATAAGGATTTCAGCACTGTCGATTTGCCGGCTCCATTGGGGCCGATGATCACCACCATTTGCCCGGGGTTCACCTTCAGGTGGATCCCTTTGAGGATGTCCACCCCCCGGTAGCCGCTGTAGAGATCTTGGATGTCCAGCAAAGGGGTCATGAGAGGGATCCCTCCGAAGGCAGAGGGGAGGGTTGGGGTGGGTTTAGGGAGTCGGCCAGTGCCACAGATCCCAAATAGGCCTCCCGCACGGCTGGGTTTTGTTTGATCTCCTCCATGGATCCCTGGGTGAGAACCTTGCCGGCAGCCATGACCACCACATGGTCGCAGAGACGGGTCACCAGATCCAGGTCATGCTCGATGATGCAAAAGGTGCAGCCCCGCTCGCGGTTGAGATACTCGATAAAGCGCATCAAATCCGCCAGCAGGGTGCGGTTGACGCCAGCCCCCGGCTCGTCCAGCAGGATCACCCGTGCATCGGTCATCAAGGTACGTCCCAGTTCCAAGAGTTTTTTTTGCCCCCCGGAAAGGGTGACGGCCAGTTGATCCCGCAGATGGATCAGGTTCAGCCGTTCCAGAACCTCTTCCGCCCGAGCTTGCAGGTTGCGTTCTTGTCGTTGCACCCGCCGCCAACCGAACCAAGTGGCGAACAGGTTTTCCCCTATCTGGTTGGGGGGAACCACCATCAAGTTCTCCAAGACGGTCATGCGGCCAAACTCCCGCGGGATCTGAAAGGTGCGCACCAGCCCTCGACGGAACAGATGGTGAGGGGGCAGGCCGGTGATGTCTTCCCCATCTAGCCAGATGCGCCCGCTGCTGGGCCGAATAAACCCGGCGATGATGTTAAAGAGCGTGGTCTTCCCTGCCCCATTCGGGCCGATCAAGCCCGTAATCCGACCGGTTTCGATGCGGAAGGAACAGTGATCCACCGCGCTAATGCCGCCAAACCGCTTGGAGATGTCGTCGATAACAATCACGCCGCTGCCTTGGGAAAACCCCGCCGACCGATGAGTTCAGTATTTCTCAAAATATAATGAGCCCAATGGCCGAGTTTGCCCATTATCCTTCCTGGATTCCTACAGGGGCAACTGCCTTTGGAGGCCGCAGCCAGCCCTACAGCAGCCAAGGAACGGGCGAGATCCTGAGTCTGGCCCGCCTGTTTCCCGGAGCCATCTTTTCTTGAGGAAGTGGGGAACGCTTTGAGGTGAGCCAACGTCTGACTGCTACGGTTCAACACTTGCTTGACTTTTGGGATCTGAGTTCTACTTTCTCTTCCCTCATAGGAGGTTGTTGGTTATGTCTCCCATGAACAAACTCACCCGACGGGCCTTTGCGGCGGCGGCTGCCCTGACGGCTGCTGCTCTTGCCACCACTCTGCTGCCCAGCACGGCTCAGCAGGCAACTCAAGGGCCGGTCAAAATTGGGGCTTTAATGTCTCTCACCGGGGATCTGCAGGCCTTCGGGGAAAACTGCCTCAAAGGGATCAAGCTGGCGATTGACCAAATCAACGCCGCCGGTGGCATTTTGGGATCCCCTGCCCAAGTGGTCGAAGCGGATGACCAGACGTCGGCTCAGCCGGCTATCGACGCAGCTCAACGGTTGGTCACCGTGGAGAAGGTGGCCGGCATTATCGGCGCCTTGGGCAGTGGCATCACCATCCCGGTGGCCACGACGGTTTCTGTTCCCAATCGGATCCCGCAAATTTCCCCCGCTTCCACCGCCC
>NZ_JANSHW010000099.1:0-4289 GCF_047461815.1 Synechococcus sp. R6-10 | reverse complement strand
ACTGGTCCAGTATTGGATCCCCAGGTTGAGCACGGCTGCCGTCGCCCCGGTGGGCCCGCCGTGGCTTTTCACCAGCAGGGGTGGCTTTTCGCCAGCAGGGGCAACAAAGTCTCGGTTTTTGGGGGGATAGAAGAAGGCGTAGGCCACTTCCTTGCCGCCACCGGTGGGAAAAACAATGGGCTCTGGGATCGACAGATAGTCGGGATCCACCGCCACGCTGCTGGAACGGGCCACCACCTCCACTTGGCTGGAGGGTAAGTCTAGGCAGACCAAGGCAGTGGCTTCCGTCGGGGATCCGGCCAGGAAAGCGGCTTTTTCCCCACTCACCTGCAAACCGCTGATCTGGGTGTAGGGCAAGGGGATCCCTGCCAACTGTCCTGAATGGGGATCCAGATAAGCCAGATGAGACAGCCCGTCTTGTTCATAACAGGCCAGGATGCGCCCATCGCCACAGAAGCCGTAGGTGCTCAGGCCAAACACCCACTGCGGCTCTCCAAACTCCGCTTCCATAGGGCAGAGGGGAATGGGGCCCTGGGGATCCCAGCGATAGAGGTTCCACCAGCCGCTGCAATCGGAAACAAAGTAGAGATCCCCTTGCGGTGACCACTGGGGCTGGAAGATCGACTCGGCAGGGCCACCGGCCAGCTTTTGAGGTTCTCCCAAGCTGCCGTCAGGGTTCACCTCAGACCGCCACAGCTCTGTGCCGTCCCAGGGCATTTGGGGGTGATCCCAGGTCAGCCATACCAAGGTCTGGCCGTCTGGACTGAGGCGAGGGTTGGCATAGAAATTGTGCCCAGAGGCCAAAACGCGCTGGGATCCGCTTTCCAAGTCAATCGAGACAAGGCTGTTTTCCGGCTCTCCCTGGCGGCTGTGATCTTCCCGCACACAGAGGATGCGTCCACGCGCCCGATCCACCACCCCATCTGCATAGCGATAGGGGCCTGCTTCCATCAGGGGCTGGGGATCTGAACCCGGCAGCAGGCGGTAGAGCCGTTGGTCAGCGAAGTTGCAAAAATACACTACCCCTGCCGACACCCAATAAGCTCCACCCCCATACTCATGCACCCGCGTCCGCACATTGAAAGGTGCCGGTGTCAGCTCCACCAGGATCCCGTCGGCAGAGCGCCGCATCAACACATTGCGCCCTTTTTCTTGCGGGCGGCCCTCCGTCCAGTAGAGATCCCCCTGATCCCAAACCATCTGTCCCAAGCGCAGGGATCCCGTCACCACCAGGTCAGCGGTAATCGGGGATCGCCAAGATCCATAGCCGGCCTGCTGCACCATAGGCTGTTAATTCTCCACCCCAGAACCCCTATTATGCCGGCAGCAAGGGATCCCTGCCTTTGCCTACAGCCTGTGGGGAAAGGGAGCCGAGAACAGGCTCGGATTCTGGGAAAAGGTATCCCGCGATACAATTCTCTCCGGGCTGAATGGGTTTGATGGAACACGTTAAGGCAACAGGGATGCACAACGCTTTCTCGACTGCAGGATTAGCCTTTTCCTCTGTTGATGTTGGGAAGGCATTCGGTGAAAGCCTCAGCCGACTGCAGTTGGGCAAATTTAACACATGGGCGAGGTGATGAGCTAAGTGCTTCCCTCTGTTGGCCGGGCTGCTGCAACAACTGGACTTCTTAATACCCTTTGCACTCACTTCGTTTCGGAGATCACCGATGGCTCTATCATTTAATCGTCGTCAAGTGCTGAAAATGGGCGCTCTGGCCGGAGCCGGGGCTGCCCTAGGGCCGCAGATCTGGGTGAAGCGATCCGTGCCCGCCTACGCCCAGGGAGAGACCATCCGCGTTGGCATTTTGCACTCCCTTAGCGGCACCATGGCCATTTCGGAAACCAGCGTGGTGGATGCGGAAAAGCTGGCCATCAAAGAGATCAATGCCGCCGGTGGGGTTTTGGGCAAGCAGATCGAGCCGATTATCGAGGATGGCGCTTCCGATTGGCCAACCTTTGCCGAGAAAGCCACCAAATTGATCGATGTGGACAAGGTGGCAACGGTATTCGGCTGCTGGACTTCGGCCAGTCGCAAAGCGGTTTTGCCGGTGTTTGAATCCAAGCAGCACCTGCTCTGGTATCCCGTGCAGTACGAAGGACAAGAGTGCTCCAAAAACATCTTCTACACCGGCGCTGCCCCCAACCAGCAGATCGAGCCTTCGGTGGAATGGCTGCTCAAGAACAAGGGCAAAGAGTTCTTCCTGGTGGGATCCGACTACGTGTTCCCCCGCACGGCCAACACCATCATCAAGGCCCAGTTGGAAGCCCTGGGGGGCAAAGTGGTGGGTGAAGACTATCTGCCTTTGGGCAACACAGAAGTTACCCCCATCATCAGCAAGATCCGGGCCGCTCTTCCCAATGGCGGTGTGATCTACAACAGCTTGAACGGCGACAGCAACGTGGCCTTTTTCAAACAACTGGAAGGGGCAGGGCTGGGGCCAGATCGCTATCCTTCCATGTCCGTCAGCATTGCTGAAGAAGAGGTACAGGCCATCGGCCCCGAATTCTTGGAAGGGCACTTCGCCGCCTGGAACTACTTTATGACGGTGGATACGCCTGCCAACAAGAAGTTTGTGGAAGCTTTCAAGGCAGAATACGGCCAAAACCGCGTCACCAACGACCCGATGGAAGCCGCCTACATCATGGTTTACATCTGGAAGCAGGCAGTGGAAAAAGCGGGAACAGTGGAAATCGACGCCGTGCGGCAGGCAGCCTATGGCCAGACCTTTGATGCCCCAGAAGGCTTGGTAACCATGAACACCAATCACCACCTGACCAAGTATGTGCGGATCGGCCAGGTGCGCTCTGACGGTTTGTTTGATGTCATCTTTTCTACGGATGCCGTGGAGCCGCAGCCCTGGAACCAGTTTGTGGCAGAGACCAAGGGCTTTGCCTGCGATTGGTCAGATCCGGCCAAGGGCGGTCGCTACAAAGTCAGCTAGTCCTGGCCAGGGCTGGGATCCCTTGCCGTTTGGATAGGGTCGGGGATCCCGCCTAGATGCTCGGTTAGCCTCCCTAGTTTAGTTGGAAGGAGGATCCCCTGCCCATGACCTTGCTCCTGGACAGCTTGTTCAACGGCATTAGCATTGGCACCGTCTTGCTAATAGCCGCCTTGGGCTTGGCCATTGTTTTCGGCCTCATGGGGGTCATCAACATGGCCCATGGGGAGCTGATGATGTTGGGGGCCTACACCACCTTCGTCGTGCAAAATGCCTTTCGTCCCCTAGGGGATCCCTGGCGGGATCTGTACATCTTTCCAGCTTTGGTAGCTGCCTTTGCCGTCACTGCTCTGGTAGGGCTGGCCTTGGAGCGGGGGGTGATCCGCTTTTTGTATGGCCGACCCTTGGAGACCCTTTTGGCCACCTGGGGCGTGAGCCTGATCCTGCAGCAGTTTGTGCGCAGCGTCAATTGGGTGCTGGCTTTCCGCTTGGGGGCCTTCGCGGTGCTCTTTTTTGGCGGCTGGTGGCTCTTGGCCAGGCGAACGGATTGGCCGCGCCTCAAAGGGTGGACGCTGGCGCTGCTGTTGGTGCTCTCCACGGCCATTGCAGCGGTGGGGGGGCGGGTGCTGGCGCAAACCTATGCTTTAGCAGTCACTCAACCCTGGTTTGGAGCCCAGAACAAAGATGTGACCGCTCCCCGTTGGCTGGGGGGTGGGATCCCGGTGGGCAACCTGTTTTTGCCCAATACCCGCCTGTTTATCATCGCCCTCACTGTCTTCTGCATCCTAGGGCTGTACTTCTTCTTGCAGCGCACCCGCTGGGGGCTGCGCATCCGGGCGGTTACCCAGAATCGGGCCATGAGTGCCTGTGTAGGGATCCCTACGCAAAAGGTGGATGCCCTCACCTTTGCCGTCGGCTCGGGTCTGGCGGGAGTGGCCGGCGTAGCGGTCAGCCTGCTGGGATCCGTGGGGCCGAACACCGGCCAAAACTACATCGTGGATACCTTTATGGTGGTCGTCGTGGGGGGTGTCGGTAAGCTTTTGGGCAGCATTGTGGCAGCGCTTGGGATCGGGATTGCCAACTTTGTCATCGGTTCCGGGACGCTGGCTTTGATTTTTCCCAACGTGCCCATCCTGACCGATACCCTCAACTTTTTTGCCACCACGAGCATGGCCAAGGTGATGGTCTTTGCTTTGATCGTGGCCTTTTTGCAGGTGCGACCTCGGGGCCTTTTCCCCGAAAAAGGTCGTATGGTGGATGCCTAGGGAATGATCTCGCTTGGCGAAAACTCTAGGACCAGACTCTCCATCTTCTACTCCCTCACAAAGCCCATGAAACTGGTTCATT
>NZ_JANSHW010000098.1:0-5981 GCF_047461815.1 Synechococcus sp. R6-10 | reverse complement strand
TTTGCCAAACCGCCTAAAGCTCAGTAAATTCAGCAAAGTTCAGGGTTTTGGGGGTTAGAGGCATGCTCCCCAGAAAATCTCAGTTGCAAAGGCGGTGCGGAGCACTCAAGCGATAGACTGGGGTGTACAGCTCCCGCTCCGCTGCGAATCTGCTCGATTGAACCGTTGCTCGCCAAGCCTACCCGCCAACCATGGGATCCGCAACTCTATCCGCTCCTTGTACCTTTCCCCTCACCGCTGTAGTGGGGCAACAGGCGGCCAAGCTGGCTCTGCTGCTGGCAGCAGTGGATCCCAGCCTAAGGGGTGTGGTGCTGGTGGGGCCTCGCGGCACCGCCAAGTCGGTTTTGGCCAGAGGGATCCACGCCTTGCTACCGCCCATCGAGGTGATTGCGGGATCCTATTGCAACGACGATCCAGCGCAGCCGGATACCTGGTCCGACTGGGCCAAGGCTCGCTACCCAGCCGGAGAGTTGCCGCCCACCCAAGTGATATCGCCCCCCTTTGTCCAGGTTCCCCTGGGCGTCACCGAAGATCGGCTGCTGGGATCCGTCGATGTGGAGGCCTCCATCAGGCAGGGGGAAACGGTCTTCCAGCCAGGGCTCTTGGCTGCTGCCCACCGGGGCGTGCTCTATGTGGATGACATCAACCTCTTGGACGACGCCATCGTCAACTTGTTGCTGACGGTGGTGGGGGATGGGGTCAACCGCCTGGAACGGGAGGGGCTGAGTCTGCAACACCCCTGCCGGCCTCTCTTGGTGGCCACCTACAACCCCGAAGAGGGATCCCTGCGCCCCCACCTGCTGGATCGCCTGGCACTGGTGGTGCCGGTGGGGCAGGAGCTGAGCCTAGAAGAGCGAGGGGAAATTGTCCAACGGGCAACGCAATTTGTCGATGCTCCCGAGCCCTTCCTGGCCGAGCACCAGGCGGAACTGGAGGAAATCCGCACCCGCATCCTCCTGGCGCGGGAGTGGCTGCCCCAGGTCAAGCCGCAGCGGGAACAGCTCCTCTACCTGGTGCAGGAGGCCATCCGCGGCAACGTCCAAGGGCACCGGGGAGAACAATTTGCCCTGCGAGCCGCCTGTGCCCTGGCGGCGCTGGAGGGGCGGGATCGCCTCCTGGCCGAGGATCTGCAGCAGGCCGTGCAGCTGGTGCTGCTGCCCCGCGCCCGTTACGACCCCGACCAGCCCCCGCCTCCCCCCCCACCCCAATCCCAACAGCCCGATCCTTCCCCAAGCAATTCCGACGACACCGGCGAGGACCAGGAGGAGACGGATCCCCAACCGGAAAGCCTCAGCCTGCCGCAGGAGTTTTTTTTCGATCCTGAGCAGGTGGCCCTGGACCCGCGCCTGCTGGCCTTTGCCCAGTCCCTCAACCAACAGGGGAAAACGGGATCCCGCGGCCTGGTGTTCAGCGCCGACCGAGGCCGCTACGTCAAGCCCATCCTGCCCCAGGGATCCAACCCCCGCGTTGCCGTCGATGCCACCTTGCGAGCTGCTGCCCCCTATCAGAAAAGCCGCCGCCAGCGGCAACCGGGACGTAGCGTGATTGTGGAGCCGAGCGATATCCGCGCCAAAAAGCTGGTTCGCAAGGCCGGAGCCCTGGTGATCTTTGTGGTGGACGCCTCCGGCTCCATGGCCCTCAACCGCATGCAAGCGGCCAAAGGTGCCGCCCTGCGCCTGCTCACCGAGGCTTACCAAAACCGTGACAAGGTGGCCCTCATCGCCTTTCGTGGGGAAACTGCCGAAGTGTTGCTCCCCCCCACCCGCTCCATCGAGCTGGCCCGCCGCCGTCTGGAATCCCTGCCCTGTGGCGGGGGATCCCCTCTCGCCCATGCCCTCACCCAAGCCGTGCGCATGGGAGTCAATGCCCGCACCGCTGGCGATGTAGGTCAGGTGATGCTGGTGGCTCTCACCGATGGCCGGGCCAACATTCCCCTCAGCCGCTCCTTGGGACGGAGCGACAGCAAAAGCCAGTTGGGAGCGGATCCCATCGACCTCAAGCAAGAGCTGCGGGAGATCGCCCTGCGCATCCGCGCCCTGGGGTTGAAGCTGCTTTTGATCGATTCCCAAAGCCGCTTTGTAACCACCGGCTTCAGCGCCGAGCTGGCGGAATTGGCGGGCGGACGGTACTTTCATCTGCCCCGTGCCACCGACCAGGGGATCGCAGCCGTGGCCCGCTCGGCTATGCAGGAGGGACGCACCTACCCCTGAGAGAACAGCCTCTCCGTTGGCAAAGGTTGTAACCTTTCTTAATGGTTGGTTATGATCCCTGTAGGCGAACTTCACCTTGTCCCATGGCTACAGGACTCCTGCCCCAACTTTCCCTCCAGAATCCCATGGCTGTCGATTGGGTCAGTCGGGGGGTAGGCGCAGCCATTCGTGCCCTCTTTAAGCATGCAGAGCGGCTGGAGGCGCGCGTGCGAGTGGAGCCTGTTGCCAAATTGTTGCAGGGTCGTATCGACAGCTTTGAACTGTTGGGCCAGCACTTGCAGATGTACAACGGCCTGAGGCTTTCGGCCCTAGAGCTGTTTTGCAACGCGGTGGCCATCGATTTCAACCAAATTTGGCAGGGGAAGATCAAGCTGCGCCAGCCAGTACAGGCCACAATGCGCGTGGTGCTGAGCGAAGACGATCTGGCGCAATCGTTTAACACACCTTTTGTGCTGAATAGGCTGGCCTTAGGAAAGCAGGATGATAGCCCCCTATCCTTCCATCACGTCCATATCAGCATCACCCCGGCGCGACGACTGCAATTCCAGGCAAATGTACAGCAGGGAGAAGCCAGGGCTTTCTGCGTCGGTTTTTCCGCCCAGGTTGAGGTGCTGGAGCGGCGTCGCATCCGCTTTACAGATCCAGTGTTTGAAAGCGGTACAGAAGAGGAGCTAGCCTTGAGCCAAGCTTTGGTACGCTGCCTGAATGAGCTTCTGGATTTGGATCGGCTCGCCTTGCGAGGCACTGAGCTGCGGGTAGACCGGGTGAACTTGCAGCCCCAGCAGATGATCCTGTACGGCAGTGCCACCCTAGCGCAATTTCCCACACGCCAACCCCAATGGGAAAGTGCTTGACAGCCTTTGGAAGGGCGGCTACGCTCAATAGTGGTGAGGAGTGAAGAGAAGAAGCCTCTGGGGTCGAAACACGGACAGACTCCCAGAGGTTTTTTCATGCCTCAGGAGCTTGAGAGCTCCGCTCTGCCCCTCGATCTTGATCTGTTGAACTTGTAGTCCTTTGACCCAAACTGGGACACTACACCCAAAACGTTGGTCGCGTCGTCGCGTCAGCGTTGCCGAGCAATAATGCATGCGGCCAAAGGCTTTTCTCAATGGCCCAGGCGCCTCACCCTAACCTGAAACGACTATGATTGCTCAACGTTGGTTACGCCTGGGGATCAAGCTGTCTTTCTTTGCCGTGATGTCCACAGCTTTGCCAACCGGAATACGGCGCGGCTTCTCTAAAGAATGGGGTAGCTGGGTATCCTAAAAGCTGGGGTTACGGCATCCTTCTTTATTCATGGGGATGAAGTGGCTCAAGACATAACGGTCATTCTAAGACCTAGGAAAGAACTCTTCAGCCTTGACCGTGAGGGGATGTTTATTCTTTGCCTACGGTTGGTTCACTATTCAAGCAGGTCTTGTCAAAGCGAGCACACCGAGTTTGAAACAGCAACTACTCCGCCTACTTGAGTTTTGGCGCCGCCGCTTTCCCCACAGCCTGCGCACCCAGGTGGCATTGGTCATTGCCAGCCTTTCGTTCGTCCCCAACTTGGTTTTCATCCTGTCGGTGCAGTGGATCTGGCCCGACACGCAGTTCAGCGCTGAAGGGATCCTCCTGCTGCTGCTGTGGATCCCGTTGCTGGCGGTGCTGTCGGCGGTGGTGGGCTATGCTCTGTCCTCCATGATTTTGCGCCCCCTCACCCTGCTGGCCCGCGAGTTGGCTCATTTGGAAACCTTGATTAACCAGCCCGCCCGTTGGAATCTGCTGCTCCGCCCCGGGGATCCCCAGGAAGCCCTGATCTTGCGGCAGGCTTTTGCCCAGTTGCTGCGCCAGATCCAGATCGACCAAATGCGGCGAGAAGCCTTTACCGCTACCCTCGTTCACGACCTCAAAACCCCCCTCATCGCCTTTGGGCACCTGCTGAGCGCCTTTAAACAGGATCAACAGCTCGAGCCGGAGCAACGTCGCGCTCTGCTGGATCGCATCCTGCAGGAAAATCAACACAATCTCTCTCTGGTGCAGAAAATGGTGGAGGCTCACCGCCTGGAGCGGGGAGAGATCGAGTTGCATCCTCGGCCTTGTGATCTGGGATCCCTGGCCAGAAAGGTGGCCGAGCGCATGGGATCCCTGGCCCAGGAGCGGGGGATCGATCTGCGAGTCGAAGGAGAAGGGTGGGGCAACGCCGATGAGGCAGAGCTGGAGCGGGCGCTGGTGAATCTGGTGGACAACGCCTTGCGCTACGCACGCCATGCGGTGGTGTTAATCGTCAGCCCCCACCAGATCCAGGTGCAGGATGATGGCCCCGGCTTGCCGGCTCCCCTAGAAGAGTTGGCCCAACCCTACGTGACCCAGCCCATTCACATTGCCGGCCACCACTACCCAACCGGCTCAGGAGGTCTGGGGCTATATATCGCCAGGCGCATCCTGCAGGCCCACGGGGGGGACTTGCGGTTGGTCGAGACGGGATCCCAAGGGACTGCTCTAGCCCTGGTGTTGCGCTAACCCAATAGATTGGTGCTGAACAAGACTGGTGTAGTCATTTTAAGTGACACACTCCCGCACTCATGTTGATGCAAAGCGCTCCGCGCCGCTAAAGCGAGAGAGTGCGGGCTTCAAGGACTCCGTCCCGCTGACGCGAACAGTGACTCCGGTTAGCGCTCCGCGCCGCTAGCGCGAAAAGGACATTTCCTGGGCTTAAGGACTACGTCCCGCTAACGCGAAAAGGACGGGATGCCCCGCCCCTGTACTTGATGTCTATAGCGGCAGTGTATAAAACCCCGCTACTTTTTATGGCACCAGTAAGGACAAAACATCATGTCCCCGCCTTTCATCCCGACCCTCACCCTGGATAGTGAATAGTGGATAGTGGTTAGTGGATAGTGACTATTCACTATTCACTAGCCACTAGCTAATAGAGGGCGGGGCTTCCCGGCGGTGTAGCTAGCGGTAACTAACGGGGGTGCAGGGGCAATCAGTCCTGCACTCTACCCGCAGGGTAAGCACCGGGATACAGGGATCCCCGCCATACCTCTGAGCGAAATCTGTTGAGCGAAATCTGTAGTAAAACCTACTTATGCTGGCGGTAACCTACAAGTACCGGATTGATCCAGATGCCTCTTGCTCTTGTCCGGTGGACAGGGGTTCCTGGGTGCAGGAGTCCATCCTGCCTGCCGATGCACCGTTCCCTGTGGATTAGACTTGTTTTGCAAGCTGGCAGTAGCCAGGAAGGCTGGGGAAGGGGAACCACCTGTCCAGTCGTTTTGTCGGGGGTTGTAGACCCAGACAAGTGGCGTGGGGCAGGAATGCCCAGCCGCGAGGTAAGGACTCCGTCCTGCTGACGGGAAGGGTGGCCCGCGCTCTGTCCGTAGGACGAGCGCCGGGAGGATGTCACGGTGCATGAAGGGTGGGATCCTCTGCACAAGCGTTCGTGAGGTTGGGTTCATGTCTTCCGTGCTGTGGCAAGCGATTGGGTATGCCTGTGGGATCTCGCTGGGGCTCCTAGGCTTGGTTGCCCTGGTCAACGTTCTTGTGGGGTGGCTGGATCGGCAGACCTCAGAGACTCCGGAGGAGCCGACCGAGTCGCCAGAACCCTGCAGCACAACGGAGGGATCCCCGTCGGCATGAGTGACAGGGTTCGCGTTCACGTCTGGATACGGGGGCGGGTTCAGGGCGTGGGGTTTCGAGCCCACACCGAAGCGATGGCTCTCCATGCGGGTGTTCAAGGGTGGGTGCGCAATTTGCGGGATGGTCGTGTAGAGGCTGTTTTTGAAG
>NZ_JANSHW010000097.1:5000-10059 GCF_047461815.1 Synechococcus sp. R6-10 | reverse complement strand
TCCGCGGCGTCCGCTTTCCCGTAGTGTTGATATGTGCCCTCGCCGTTCCTCTTCCTTCTCTATCCTGGCCCTGTGCTCCTGGAGATAGCCAGATGAGTCCGCTTGAGCAATCTTTTGCCCTCTGTCGCCAGATTACGGCCAAGCACGCTAAGACTTTCTACCTGGGATCCCTGCTCTTGCCCCAGTCCAAACGGCGGGCCATCTGGGCCATCTACGCTTGGCTGCGGCAAACCGATGAGTTGCTGGATGGACTGGAAGCCAGCCAGGCAGAGGTGGAGGTCACCCGCAGCAAGCTGGAGCAGTGGGGATCCCATCTGGAGTCGCTCTTCCAGGGAGGCGAGCCGCAAGTCCCCACGGACCTCGCTTTGATCCACACCATCCGCACCTACCGCCTTTCCATCGAGCCGTTTCGCGAGATGCTGCGGGGGCAGAGCATGGACTTGGATACGCGGCGCTACGCCACCTGGGAGGATCTGCGGGTCTACTGCTACCGCGTGGCCGGGGTGGTGGGGCTGATGTGCTCGGAGATCATGGGGTTTGTGCCGGGCCGGGATGGCCGCGAGGAGGCGGTGGCGCTGGGGATCGCCATGCAACTAACCAACATCTTGCGGGATGTGGGAGAGGACGCCCGCCGCGGGCGGATCTACATCCCCCTGGAAGATCTGCGCCGCTTCAACTACTCCGAGCGGGACCTGTTTAACTATGTTATTGACGAGCGCTGGATGGCTTTGATGGACTATGAGATCCGGCGGGCTAGGGAGCTCTATGCCCAAGCGGAACGGGGGATCCCTACCCTGCAGCCGGACTCCCGCTGGCCGGTAGCCGCTTCCTTGATGCTCTACCGGCAGATTCTCAACGCCATCGAGCGCAACCACTACCAGGTTTTTCGCACCCGCGCTTACGTGTCCACTCTCAGCAAGGCATTGGCGCTGCCGGTGGCTTGGTGGCGTTCCAACTACTACGGCTATTAGCCAACGGTGCCCAACCGGAGTGGTGGCAGAAAATCGGACACAAGACGGCAAGCCCAAAACCCGTGAACGGCGAGGAAAACGTATGGTGAACCGTGCCCTGACCCTACCCTATCAGCGAATCTGGGAAGACAGTTTAACCATCTTCTGGCGCGACTGGCTGGATCTGCGGGGGCGAGTTTGGCAGGTGGTGGCCTCGGGGCTGGTGGCTCCCCTCATCTACATTGTTGCCTTTGGGGTGGGCCTAGGGGGATCCCTGCGGGCCGAAGCTTTGGCCGAGGTGGCCGGATCCACGGCGGCAGGTTCTTATTTGCGCTTTATCTTGCCGGGGATGGTGGCTCTTTCAGCCATGACCATCAGCTTTGCCGGCACCACCTTCTCCATTTGTGGATCGCGGCTATTTACCAAGAGCTTTGAAGAGCTGCTGCTGTTGCCGGTGCACCCCTTGTCTTTGCATCTGGGCAAGGTGCTGGCGGGCATTGCCCGCGGCCTGCTGACGGCCTTGGGGGTGTTGGCGGTGGGGGTGCTGGGTACGGGGGCCTGGGGCCTGCTTCACCCCTTGTCGCTGTTGGTTCTACTTTTGGATTGCGCCGTCTTTGCCGGCATTGGGGTAATTGCTGGCTTGAAGGTGCCCAGCCTGGAGAGTGTGGGCGTGCTAACCAACTTTTTGATTACGCCCATGTCTTTCCTAGGGGCCACCTTTTTCGATCCCGCCCAGTTGCCGACCTACCTGCAGGTGCTGGTCTATTGCCTGCCCCTTTCCTACGCCAGCATTGGCATGCGGGCAGCCGCCTACCAGCCGCTTGCGGAGTTTCCCTGGTACACGGTGGGAGTTTTGGGCGGCTTGGCGGTAATCCTGGCTTTTGTGGGAGCTTATCTGTTTTCCCACCAGCAGGACTAGCTGCCCTTGCCAAATACTTCTGGGTAGCGAGCCAGCTGCTCTTGCAAATCTTGGTTGTAGCGCAGAACAAGCACGCGGTAGCCCCGTCCCTGCAGCTGCGAGCGCAGTTGGCGATCCCGTTCCGCTTGGGCAGGCTGGTCGTGGACTGGGCCATCGCAGAAGATGCAGATGTTGGGGCTGTAGAAGAAGTCAACGACGCAGTCGGGATCGGCAATGGCTTTCTGGGCATCCTCAGGCAGCCGATACCCTCCTGCTGCCAGCGTTTCGAGAAAGCGGCGCTCCAGTTCAGAGCGAGGGTCCAGGAGCTGGCGCAGCCACTCCAGGTGCTCTTGGCGGGAGCGACCCAGGGAGCGCAGCTCGGTGCGGCTGTTGGCCAGCAGGCCCAAAAGATCCCGGATCTGATAGCGGTCAAGCTGCAGCGCTTCCCGTTGGTTGGCATAGCTGAGCAGGCATTCGTAGCAGGCTGCTCGGCATTCGGGCCGCAGGTCTTGGATCCCGGCCTCTGAAAGCTGGAAGTGACAGATCTCCAGCGCCACTTGGGCCACTTCCGCTAGAGCCTGGGGCTCTTCCACCAGGCGCCGCAGGACGCCAGCGCCCCCTTCTGCTGTTTCGTAGAAGAGCATGGCCTGATGGGATCCCTGGCCGATGCACTCGGCGGCCAGCTCTGTCTCTTCTAGCTCAAAGGTCTCTTCGATCCCTCGCTTGAGGGCATAGCGCAGGGTGGTCTCCAGGGCCTGCGGATTCTCCACCCCTGGCTGAACCAGGCGCACCAGCAACAGGTTTTGGGTACTGCGCACCGCCAGGCGAATGGACTGCAGGGGGACTGGGTTGGACGAGCCTGCCCTGTTCCGCTCAAGCTGATCTCGCGAGGGAACTTCCCCATTTTCAAAGTTGACCAAAAAGCCGCGCCCTCCACTTCCCCGCCAGCCGTGGTTGATGCGTAGCAGGGTGGCCGCCGGGGCATAGCGCAACTGCAGCAGGGGAGTTTGTCCGCTCAGCACATCAGCTTCTTGGACGCGGTAGCCAGAGCTTTCGGGAGCAAACTGGAAGAAGGTCTGCAGCTCGTAGCCTTGCCGCCGCCGCTCCTCTTCGTCAGCTGTGATGCGATTCCGCCGCCGCATGCGCACATTGGGCATTTCCAGAAGCTGGGTAAAGAGGCTGTTTTGCCCATCGAACTGGGTGCCGCAGACGGGGCAGCAATCCAGGTGGGGATCGGCAAAGGCCCCACAGCTAAAACAGAGCTTGTGGCTACTTTTGCGCTCCTCCAGGCCGCCGGGCGGAGCCTGAAACGCCACTGCTTCCCACTGGCAGCCCTCATGGTAGAGGAAGTTGTGGGGAGCAAACTCGCGGATAGCCAAAAAGCGAGGCCGGGCGATGAACTCGCCCTCGCTGCCGCGGGGCACCCAGGCCCGCACCGGCAAGGCAGGGAAGTTGTAGCCGGGCAAGAAGCCTTCGCTAGCCAAATAGCGGTAGGGATAGAAGTCGCTTTCCTCCCGCTGGGTTCCAATCTGCAGCAGCAAGTTGCGCTGGCGCAGGGCTTCTTGCTGGCGGCGCTCGGCTTCCTGTTGGTCTTTCTTTTGGCGAGTCGTCTGGAGCTGGCGGTTAGCGGCTTCCAACTGCTGCGTGGCAGCCCGATAGAGCTCTCGCCAGCGATCGAAAGCTCGGTCAAAAGCCTGGGGTGCCTCTTCAATGACCTGCTGAAGCCAGCGCTCGCTAAACCAGCCGCTTTTATCTAGGAGTTGGCGATCGGCGGCCAGCAGCTTCTGCACCTGCTCCTTCACTTGTTGGCGGGCAGACTCCTCAAGTTGGATTTGCTGGGCCACTGTCTCCCTGAGGGGCAGCTCTTCCCGATCCGCGTCGATGACGGTTTCAATGGAATTGCCTAGGGGCAGGCGCACCTGAGCCAACCAAACGGCGTGGATGTGAGCGCGCAGCAGCGATTCGTTGGCTAGATCCAGGCGGGGAGGGCGCACTCGACCGGCCACCATCTCGGCGCGGCGGCGGAAGTAGTACTGGTCGTGGCTGTTGAAAGCCCCGCAATAGGTGATGATGAGTCCCGGCTGCCCCTGGCGGCCTGCCCGACCGCTGCGCTGGGCGTAGTTGGCGGGTGTGGGGGGCACGTTGCGCAGATGCACCAGATCCAAATCGGCAATATCGACCCCCAGCTCCAGGGTTGGCGAGCACACCAAATAGGGAAGGCGTCGAGCTTGATCCTCCCCGCGAAAGCGCCTTTCTCGCTGCTCCCGCTCTCCTGGCCGAACCACCTGAGCCGTGTGCTCCCTAGCCTCCAGGGATCCCAGCCCTGCTGCCCCGGCCTGGTAGAGGCGCTGGAAAAAGAGATTAACGGGGCGGCGGGCAGAGGAGTAGCCGCTCTGCTCGGCCCGGCGGGAATACAGAGGATCTGGCGGCGGCGAGCCATCGCCCAGGCACCAGCGCAGACAGCCAGCGTTGAGCTGGTAGGCTTCCTGGCCATTCTCCGAGTGGCGCCGCAGCAGGTCGTAGCTAACTAGGAGAGAAAGCAGGGATCCCAGAAGCTCGTCGTAGGTTTCCCGGGTTAGCCCAAGGCGCTTGGCAAGAAAGCGTCCGAGGGCGCTGCGGGGGCCCAGGCTGAAAGTTGTTATGTCCTTTCCGTCGCAGCTTTGGCGGACAAAGCAGGTGGCCGTCCGCAGCTCGTCGTACTCTTCTAGGCCCCAAAACTCGTTGAGGTGTTGCTCGGCCCGCCGGCGCAGCGTTCTCTGGGGTTCTTTCTCGAGCAGACGGACATCGATGGCCAATTTCCGCCGAAACTGATCCAATACGGCCCGCAGCAGGCCCTCTCGCTCGCCAACGGTTGCTTGGCCAAACCAGGGGTGAAGGGAAGCCAGGGCAGGGCTTTGGCAAAGCTCTTTGAGCCCGCGGTATTCGATTTTCAGCAGCCCCACCTGTTCCAGGTTGGGATGGGTGACCCGCCAGCCGCGCCGTAGATCTTCGTAGAGACGGTATTCTGTCAGGTCTGTAAAGGTCTGCCAAACGTCCTGAGCAAGGGAAGACTGGGGATCCAAATCGGGGTTTTGGGTAATGTCGGCAAGGCTCAAGCCTGAGGCCTGCACCACTGCCGGGGCTACCTCTGAGAAGTCCAGCTCTTTTTTCTCCTGCAGGGCAGCATAGAGCGAGGCCCGCAGAAGGGCCACATGCACAAAATCGTTGAAGT
>NZ_JANSHW010000096.1:0-1486 GCF_047461815.1 Synechococcus sp. R6-10 | reverse complement strand
GGCGTTGAATTGAGGTTCGGGTAGTCCCTGTTCGCGGCAGAGGGCGATCATACGCGCTGTGCCCGTGCCCCAGCGTTCAATCAAGCCTGCAAAGTAGAACGCTTGCGCCCGCAGTGGATTGCGTAAAACCGACAGGTGCTGTGGTTCGCGTAGCTGCTCTACGGTAATACCAATCGCAAGGGCAGAGTTTACAATTGCCCCCCTGGTATATTACTACCAGCGCAAGCACTTGGCGGGGAACCCCGCCAAGTGCAACGGGCGTCGGAGCGTCAGCCCCCCTGGGACAACAAGCCCGTCCGGAGCATACGCCCGACGCCCACACGAACCATAGCCCGAACCCTTGCAAGGGCAACACGCCCGAAACACCAGGAAGGCGCACACACAGGGCACGGTTCGCAACACCAACTATACCCAACAGGAGGAACTAAACGATGACACACACAACACAGACAACGGCACTCTATGTCGGCATCGATGTGAGCCAAAACACGCTCACCGTCGCCCTCTACCCCACCGATGAGGTGTGGACACTCGTCAACGACCCCCACTCCCATACCGCCCTCGTCCAGCACCTTGCCCAACTGCCCGTGCAACGCGTGCTGTTGGAAAGCTCAGGCGGCTACGAAAAAGCGGTCGTCTCTGCCCTGCAGCAGGCAGGGCTGCCTGTGGTCGTCGTGCCTGCCCAGCGGGCTCGCTACTTCGCCAAGAGTATGCGGGGCGACCTCAAGACCGACCGCGCCGACGCACGGATGTTGGCGTACTTTGCCTGCTGCTATCCCGTGCAGCCCGTTGCGCCGTGTTCGCCTGTGCAGGCAGAACTCAAGGAGTTGTGGGCGCGTCGGGAGCAGTTGGTGCAACAGGTGGAGCGCGAAAAGAAGCGTCTGCAGACCGTGCAGTCTGAGGCAGTGCGGGCGTCGCTGGAGCGGATGATTGCCGTACTCAAAGAAGAGATTGCCCAGATTGAGGCGCGGGTTGCCGAGTTGATTGCGTCGGACGCGGACTTGTCGCAGAAGGCGGCGTTGTTGCAGACGGCAGTGGGCGTTGGGCGCGTGGTGGCGTATGGGCTGGTGGCGGAGTTGCCTGAGTTAGGTCAGGTGTCGCATCGGGCGATTGCGGCGTTGGCGGGGTTAGCGCCTGTGCGTTGTGAGAGTGGGGCGTGGGTGGGTCGGGCGCGTGTGCGTGGGGGGCGTCCTCGTGTGCGTCGGTTGTTGTATCAGGCGGCGGTGGTGGCAGCGACGCACGATGGGCGTTGGCGTGCGGTGTATGAGGCGTTGGTGGGTCGTGGGAAGGCGAAGAAGGTGGCGTTGTGTGCGGTGGCTCGTCAGTTGTTGGTGGTGTTGAACGCGATGGTGCGTGATGGGAGGGCATATGAGCGGGTGCAGGAATAGGCAGGACTTGACTTTTCAATACCCTTGCTCCGTAGGTTCCCCCCGCTTCGCGAGGGGAACCGCGTGGGGCGCGTGGGTTCGGTTCCCCCTGCTTGCAG
>NZ_JANSHW010000095.1:0-6116 GCF_047461815.1 Synechococcus sp. R6-10 | reverse complement strand
TGCATGCAGATGCTGAATGGTATCAGTCAACGATGGATATTTTGCGTCATCTCTATCATCAAGTTCATCCCAAAGGGTTTATCCAGGTCGATGACTATCAAGACTGGCAAGGATGCGCAAAGGCTGTCCATGACTTTGAGCAGGAAGTTGGAGTTTTCTTTCGGCTGCACAGTGTAGCTGAGCCCTATGGTTGGAAGATCGATAGCTTAGAGCTGCAAGAATGGCCTAGTCCCGCGTGGTTAAGTCCTTCAGAAAACCTGGTAGTGATTAGAGTTAGAGATAGCCTAACAGAAACCTCCAAACCACAAGGGATCCGCCTGAGCAAGATCAACGTGGGCCTTTTCCCCTACTGGGAAATGGAGACAGAGCAGCTTATCCAAGAACTGGAGGGCTTGCTGGAGCCAATTCTGCGCAGTCCTCAGCCAGAAGACTATGCTCTGATCTTCCTAGGGGATCCGGATCCGCAACTGGCCAATCAAACTCTGGAGATAGCTGCAGGCAACATAGCTCTCAGGCTCATGGAAGAGGGGTTAGAGCTCAGTAGAGAGCCGTTCTGTTCAGTGGTAGCTGGCTTGAACCCCTATCAATGGGAGAGACTTATTCCCCAACTCAACTATCGCTATCCCTTGAAGCGGGAGCGCTTTCCCAAGGGATTACGGCCTGCTATTCAAAAGCTACCTGTGTTGCTGTTGGCCTCCTAGGGATCCATCTGTTGTCTTGAGTTACTTGGCTGTCTACAGGGCGTCTGGATCTACCCCTAGCTCTTGTAGCTTCCGGGCCAGGCGCCCTGCCCGTTGTTCGGCCTGCTCAGCCCTTTGCCGCTCCAGTTCGGCCTCGGTGGGTACCAGTTCCCCAGCAGCAGTGGCCCAGCGAATCCAGGTGGCCTCGATGTCCCGAAACCTGCCCTCCCACTTCACTAGGCACAATCCCAAAACCTCGCTCGGCAAGCAACCCTCGGCATCCTCTTGAATCGGCTCATAGCGGCCGCCCATTAGCCGAAACCCTGCCCAGTCCTCTGGCTCAAACGGGTCAAACCAAAAGTACTCCGGCACCCGGATAATCTGCTCATAAAGTTGCTTTTTGCTTGTTTTATCCTCCTGGGCAGTGCTGGGAGCAAGAAGCTCAATCACCACGTCCGGCCCTTTGCCCTGCTCCCAAATCACCCAGCTTTTGCGCTCGCCTTTAGGCACACCCAACACCACAAAATAATCCGGCCCTTTGAAATTGCGGCCGCTGGTCTGCTCCAAGCTGTAGTAGAGAAACATATTGCCACCGACAAAGCCATCAGGGCGCTGCTGCAACCAGGTTTGGGTAGTGGAGATGAGCAAGTCCATCTGGCACCTGTGCCGCCAGCTTTCCATAGGTTCGCCGTCGTCGTAGGGTAGCTCGTCTTGGGTGGGGGGCAACTCGGGTAGATAAACCGGATCCAGCACCTCAGTAATTGGGTT
Organism: Synechococcus sp. R6-10; assembly: GCF_047461815.1. Classification (NCBI taxonomy): domain Bacteria; kingdom Bacillati; phylum Cyanobacteriota; class Cyanophyceae; order Synechococcales; family Synechococcaceae; genus Synechococcus; species Synechococcus sp. R6-10. The sequence continues at coordinate 4,668 of NZ_JANSHW010000095.1, read as the reverse complement.
CGGGTTAGTCATTGCCAGTTCTCCTCTCTTTACCCTTACAAGGTATCGGGATCCACCCCCAGCTCCCGCAGCTTCCGGGCCAGGCGCTCTGCTCGCTGTCGCTCTTGCTCAGCACGTTGGCGCTCGATTCTCTCAGCTTCTTCAGGAGTGGGCACCAGCTCCCCATTGGGGAAAAAGTAGCGCAGTTGTTGGTTATGGATCCCCAGATACAGCTCCAGCATCTCGCTCCAGCGCCAGCCCTGCTCCGTTGGCTCAATCTCCTCGTACTTCTCCCCCCTCAGTCGCAAACCCATAAACTCCTGCGTCTCCGGAGAATAGTAAAAGTACTCCGGTGTCCTGAAAATCCTTTCGTAAAGCTCCCGCTTCTCACCCCGATCCACTTTGGCAGTCGATTCCGAAAGCAGCTCGATGATCAAGTCCGGGTATTTGCCACCTTCTTCCCACACCACCCAAGAAGGGCGGGGGCGGTTTTCTACCCCTTTGACCAAAAACAGATCTGGCCCGCGGAAGTCTTTATTTTTGAGTTGCTCTCGGCTGTAGTAGACGGTGAGGTTCCAGGCGAGGAAGTAGTCGTTGCGGTCTTGCCAGAGGCGGGCGAGGCAGCTGACCAGAATCAAAAGCTGCAGGGCATGCAGGGAGTGTTCCATTTCGGGTTCATCGCTGAGCAGCCCCTGGGCCGAGGGCATGAGCTCCGCCAGTTGCTGGCGGGTGAGGGGAGTAATCTTTTCCTCGGCTTTCTCTTGGAGTTTTTCTTGGGCCAGCATTTTTGCACTCGGGGCAAGTGAATTAGCTGTAGGCTAACCCATCGATAGAACCGCCGGCAGGTGCTCTGCTTCAGGCTGACAGGGTGATAACAGGAGCGTTCTACTAACTGAAAGGCATAATAAGAGATGTAAACTTCTCCTTTTGTCCGCATGTCTTTCTGGAAACTTTTGGTGGTGATAGCGGTGCTGCTTTTCGGCTTGGCAAGCGGGATCCCCACCTTACAAGCGGCCACCCTGGGTGGATCCCCCTACAATCGCGCAGAACAGGAAGTTGTGATTGCAGCTAGCCCAGACCAGGTGTTAAAAGCGGCTGAGCAAGCCTTTCAAGTTTGGAAGCGGGGGGAACTGGTCTCTGTGGATGCTGAGGCGATGGAAGTGAAGGGGATCTCCCGCACCAACTTTTTTAAGTTCGTGGACGATCTAACGGTTTCGCTGTCGCCAATAGAAGGGGATCCTGGCCATACTCGTCTACACATTACTTCCGAAGGCCGTGTTGGGGAATATGATTTCGGCGGCAACCGGCGCAACATCAACGAGTACCTGAACACTTTGCGGTCGTTGCTGGAGCAGAGCTAGGGCCGACAGGACAAGGCGGGAGACTTATGTGGATCCACGTCTTTTGCCGTCTCTTATGATTCCTCGTTCTGTTCCAGCTTGGCCACACGAGCTTCCAGCTTGCGCAAGGTGCGTTGCAGCTCAGGCAAGTGCCGCTGGACGGCCATGCTCTTGCGCCATTCGGCAATGGGTTGGTGGGGGTAGCCGGCCACCGTTTGACCAGCAGGGATATCGCTGGTTACACCTGTCTGGGCGGCTACACGCACGCCATCGCCAATGTGCAGGTGCCCGGCCAAGCCACATTGCCCGGCCAAGATGACGTGGTGGCCCAACTGGGTGCTGCCGGCAATGCCCACCTGAGCCACGATCAGGCAGTGGGATCCGGTGCGCACGCCGTGGCCAATTTGCACCAGATTGTCGATCTTGGTGCCGCGGCCAATACGGGTCTCGCCAACGGCGGCCCGGTCGATGGTGGTGTTGCTGCCTACCTCCACGTTGTCTTCCAGCACCACCCGTCCCGCTTGGAGCATGCGCCGCCAGGAGCCATCCGCCAGGGGAATGTGGCCAAAGCCGTCGTCGCCAATGACAGCGCCGCTGTGGATGAGGCAATCATCCCCAATCTCCGTGCGCTCGTGAATAACGCAGTTGGCGAAAAGCTGACACCGGGATCCAATCCGCACCTGGGGATAAATCGTGACATTGGGATGAATTTGGGTGTGGTCGCCGATCCTCACCCCTTCCATCACCACCGCGTGCGGCCCGATTGCCACCCCTTCCCCCAGTTGGACGCTGGCATCCACCACCGCTGTAGGATGGATCCCCACCGGTAGGCGGTAGGGCTGGTAAAACAGCTCGATGGCCTGGGCAAAGAGCAGACGGGGATCCCTGCCCCGCAAGCAGGCAATGGAACAGGGCAAAGCCAGCCCTTCCTCCACGATGACGGCGCTGGCCTGGGTTTGCTCCAAGAGAGGTAGGTAGCGGGCCTCGCTGAGAAAGCTCAGCTCCCCTGGGCGAGCCTCCGCCAGGCTGGCCACGCTGTGAATTTCCAGGGTGGGATCCCCCTCGTAGGCACACCCCAATTTTTGGGCAATTTCCTGTAGCTGCATTGGGGTTGACATCCTCTACGATTGCGGCAGCCGCACGTCCATCACGGTGCCGCGCAAGTTGTAGTCAAAGGTCTCTAGCTCTAGGGGAACACCGATTTTGACGCGATTGTTGCCCAGGACGATGCCATTCTCGGTGCGCTGGCCCCGCCCCCGCAACGTAAATACCAGGTCGAGGCGATAGGCTTCGGGATCGGGCAAGTTCTGCACCCGCCCATCGGGGAAAACCACTGGCACCGTGCGGCTGACATTTTCCACTCGCACCACCTCCACCTGGCCGTAGGGCTGGTTGCGGATGATCAGGTCAGCCTTCTGCCCCGCCTGAAAAGGTTCCATAGAGCGGCTGCTGACCCCGCGCACAATCATGTCCACTTCCACCGGCAGCGTGGGGCCACCTCCCACCTGGACGACACTGCCCGCCTGCCGACCCGGAAAGAACAAGACGGCGACAATGGCCACCACCACAATTGCCAGGGCTCCCAGATCCAAGAGGCTGACCTTTCCCAAAAGCCGCCCCTGCTCGTCAATGAGCCGCATATCACCTCTCCTCGCACACCCTGTCTTGATTCTAGGCAGGTTTGTTCTCCAAGTGGCTTTCTCGCCCTAAGGGATCCAGGCTAGGGCGCTGCTGCCCAGCGGTAGGCGGCGTTCCCGCCAGCGGTGCGAACCACTTTGTCCATCAGGAATGGGCAGCCCGTCCTGCAAATCCACCAACCACACTTGCGAGGCCATGATGGCTTGCCCGCTACGGCTAAGGGGAGCCGAGGGATCCGGGATCCCTGGGAACGGTTCCAAGAGCGTGTAGGCCAGCATGCGTCCATCCGGGGAAATGCTGAAGTCCAGATCGACGGGATAGGTGGCTCGAACCACCTCTATGGCGTTGCCTGCTTCAGTGCCGAGCGTTATCGCCAGCAGGCGGGGCGACTCGGTGTAGCTGGGGGAGTCCATCGCGACCTCGCCAACAGAATAATGCTCCGCACCGCTAACGTGAGAGACCTCACTGACCAAGGCGTAGAAGATGGGCGCCCGAGGGGAAAAAGCCCCTTTCAGGATGGATCCCTGGGTTCTCAAAATCTCCTCGCTGTTGCCGGTATTGCTGACGATGGAGAGGCTGCGGGTGTAGTCGGGATTGAAGCGCAGCAAAGCCCCGAAAGCCCCATCGGGGCGGATGGCTAAGGTTTGGCCGAACTGGGCTAGAAAGCTCTCCGCTGCCGCCCGTGGATGCAAGGGTACGATCCCCACCCCCTGTCCCTGCGAGATGAGCAGGCTGCTCTCATCGGGGCTAATGAAAAAATCTCCCCCCACCGCCGTATCCAGCTCTAGACGTTCAAAGGGATCCCGGCTCGTTTTCTGGATCCACAGCTCCGTCTGGACGGCAGCCATGGGATCCCGTTGCAGCAGGATCCGCTCTGCCACCACCAGTTCCCCCGTCGGCGAGACTTGGAAGCGCAGGTTTTGGTAACCCTGATGATCCAGCAGCAACCGCGAAGACAGATCCTCCAGATCCAGCCGGTACAGATCCTGGTGCTGTAGGTTGGTGGCCGTGGCGAAATAGTACACGAAGCGGCCATCAGCACTGGGCTGCATTTGGGTTACCTTGACCCCAGCTGGAGTCAGCAGAGTAGCGGCTCCCGTCTCCAGGTTGAACAGAAACATTCGCCCTCGCTGGGCAGGTTCGGTGCTGATCCCCAGCAACTGCCGATCCGGCGTGCGGAATTCTCCCTCGAAAGGCCGGGCCATGGGCTGGCCCCGTTCATCTACCGCTGCCTGCAGGCGCACCCGGTAGGTCTGGCCGTAGGGGGCCGGTTCTGTCAGCGTCCAAAAAAAGCGGCGACCCAGCTTGCGCATTCGGCCTGGCAGAGGGGGCTGGATCTCCAAATGCTCTTCAACACTGACGGGATCCATCGGGCGGTTGAAGGTGAGCACCATCTGCACTTCTTGCGCCCCCACCCGTTGCTGTTGCCAGTTGAAATCCCGCACGTAAGGAGCCGTGTGGTTGCCCAACACCACCAGGATCACCCCGATGGCCAGGTTGCAGAGGGTAATCCGGGCAACCCAGCGATCCAGAGGCTGTGGGAACCACCGCGTCAGGGTTGCGCGCCAGTAAGATCCCGACCGGGCAGACATCTGACTCATAGGTTACAAACAACAGACAGGTATGGGCAGCCAGAACTTGGGGAGCATGACTCTAGTCAATAATAAGCTCAACTATACTGAAAATAATGTATAATATGTTCAGTACGGAT
>NZ_JANSHW010000094.1:0-2108 GCF_047461815.1 Synechococcus sp. R6-10 | reverse complement strand
CCACCCCGACGACTTGGCCGACCTGAAAACGGCGCGGGCCCAGGCTTATGACCTGGTGTGGAACGGCGTGGAAGTAGGAGGGGGATCCCTGCGGATTTACCAGCGGGAAATTCAGGAGCAGGTTTTTCAAGCGATTGGCCTCACCCCCGAACAGGCGCGGGACAAGTTTGGCTTTTTGTTGGAAGCCTTTGAGTATGGCACCCCGCCCCACGGCGGCATTGCCTACGGCCTGGATCGGCTGGTGATGTTGCTGGCCGGGGAAGATTCCATCCGGGATGTCATCGCCTTTCCCAAAACCCAGCAGGCGCGATGTTTGCTCACCGGCGCTCCTTCCAGCGTTGAGGCGAAGCAGCTCAAGGAACTGCACGTGGCTTCCACCTATCAGCCCGGTTGAGGGAGGTATCTTCCAACGGCCACGGGTGCTCGATGATTTCGGCACGGGTAACAGGGCTGCGGAGATCCAGCAGACAATATTCCTTTTCAACCAATAAGGACTTTCATTGTGGAAGCCGGGCCTTTTTAACGGGAGTTCAGGAGTGCCTGGGATCCCTTCTCCCAGCCCCAGCTCCCACCTGTGGGAGGATAGAAAGGAATACACCCCTACTTTTTTTGCCATGCTACAGCTGACGGGAAAGAAAGCCTTGGTAACCGGCATTGCCAACGAGCGCTCCATTGCCTGGGGCATTGCTCAGCAACTGCACAAAGCGGGGGCCAGCCTAGGGGTTACCTATCTGCCGGACGAGCGGGATCGCTTCAAAACCAAAGTTCAGCAACTCACGGATCCCTTGCAGCCAGATTTTCTCCTCCCCTGCGACGTGCAAAGCGATCAGCAGATCAGCGATCTGTTTCAGGGGGTAACCGAAAAATGGGGTCAGGTCGATATTCTGGTTCACTGCCTGGCCTATGTCAAAAAAGAGGAGCTGAGCGGCAACTTCAGCGATATCTCGCGGGAGGGGTTTGCCCTGGCCATGGATGTGAGCACCTACTCCCTGATTGCCCTCTGCCGGGCTGCCAAGCCCCTACTGAGATCCGGCAGCAGTGTCCTCACCTTGACCTACTTGGGAGGAGTGCGAGTGGTGCCCAACTACAACATGGCTGCCGTCACCAAAGCGGGCCTGGAAACCTGTGTCCGCTACCTGGCTGCCGAGCTGGGCCCTGCCGGGATCCGGGTGAACGCCATTTCTGCCGGCCCAATCCGCACCTTGGCCTCATCGGCCATTTCCGATTTTCATGCCATGCTGCATGCTGTGGAGGAGAAAGCTCCCCTACGGCGCAATGTCACTCAAATAGAGGTGGGCAATGTGGCGGCTTTTCTGGCCAGCGACCTGGCCAGCGGCATTACCGGCCAGGTGATCTACGTGGATAGTGGGTATAGCATCCTGGGTTTTTAAGCGCTTTGGGATCCCTTGGGGATGGCTCCGGCATGAATCGCTTCTCACCCTTGCAGCGGTTGCTGCTCACCTGGATCTTGATCGTCATCAGCGGCTGGCTGGCCATACAGGTGGGTCGGCTGTTTGGGCATTTGCTCACCACCATCCTGACAGCGGCGGTGCTGGCCTTTTTGCTCAACTACCCGGTGCAGGTGCTGCGGCGCTATCGGGTCAGTCGAGGTTTGGCGGTCACCCTGGTCTTTGCTCTCTCGGTGGTGCTGCTGGTCTTGGTGGGGATCGCCGTGGTGCCGGTCTTGGCCAAGCAAGTGGTGCAGCTGGGGGCGCGGATCCCAGAGTGGGTGGACACCTTACAAAATTGGCTCGACCAGATTAGCCTTTGGGCCGCCGAGCGCAACATCAACCTTGGCCAGACGGAGCTGGTCAATACCCTTCTCAACCGCCTGCAGGCCAGCGCCGAGAAAATTGCCGGCCAATCCCTGGATCTCCTTCTGGGTACGTTCAACCAGGTGATCGACTTGGTGCTGGTGCTGGTGTTGGCCCTCTACATGCTGCTCTACGGGGGCCAGTTCTGGCAGGGGTTGCTCAGCCTCTTCCCCAAACCTTGGGGGCCGCGCATTGGCGAAGCCCTAGCCCTCAGCTTTCAGAACTTCCTCATCAGCCAGTTGGTGTTGGGGTTCATCATGGCCCTGATGCTGGTGCCGGTTTTTGGGTTTTTGC
>NZ_JANSHW010000093.1:0-17217 GCF_047461815.1 Synechococcus sp. R6-10 | reverse complement strand
CTGGCCTCGATTCCCGGCTGGATCGATGGCTACCTATGGCCAGCTTCCGGCAGGGAATAGGAAGGGCTTGAGCTGAAGGGCTGAGCGGCTTGGACTTCCATTCGGGCCAAAGTCGTAGCGGCATCCGCCAGTTGCAGAGCAAGGTTGGCACGGCTAATCGGATCCCGGGCATTCCAGAGATCCTGTCCCAAACAAAACACCCGATAGCGAAAGGCTTTGATCGAGCGCGATGGGATGACTTTGACAGTCATAGCTACAACCTCTTCTCCACAGAGACGTGAATAGTCAGCAGAACCCGCTCGGGCTCAAGGTAAACAAATGTTACCAAAACAACCTCGTCCTCAGAGGTAATGCTTACCGGGCAGGTGGCTTTCGGGGGTTCCACCCGTTCATGCCGTACCCCCACAGTGTATTCTCCAATTGGCAGGTCATCAAATCCAGCGTCTGCATAGATCAACTCAATGGTTTCTTCTGCAATCAACTGCCCCTCTCGCTCCAGGAAACTGAGAAAAGGGATCCCATCGATAGAGGTGAGCGCGTTGTTGGCCTGGTTGCGGATCATCACGAAGATGTCGGACATGGAGGGTGCGCCATCACCTCAGGGGTTTATGATCGAGGGTGCTGGAATGTAGCCCGACTTTCTTTAGCCTGGACTGCCGCCAATCCCTGATTCAGCGACCAAACCCTCGACCCCGCGTGGCCGGACGGGCAATACAGGCCTGGAGTTTTTTCCGCAGCTGGGCTGTATCGAGGCGCTGACCGATGAGCACCAACTGGTTTTTGGGCTGGCGAGGCCACTCATCGCTGCTGAGGGTATAGCGCCGACCGCTGAGGTGAAAGATATGTCGCTCTGGGCTTTCCTCGAACCACAACACCCCTTTGGCACGAAAGACTGCATCGGGCAACTCGTTGAGAAAATTTTGGAAAGCATCCAAAGAGAAGGGCTGATCGCTCTCAAAGGCTAGGGAGTTAAAGCCGTCAGCCTCGATGTGGCTGTGATGGGAGTGGTGGTGGTCATGATCGTGCTCATGGTCATGGTGGTCGTGACTGTCGTGATCATGGGCTTCTTCTTGGGGCAAGGAACTGGCCTGAAACAAATCGGTATCCAAGATCAGCTCCAGGGGAACTGCGCTGTTGACGGTGCGCAAAATGCGGGCATCTTCTTTGATCTCGCGGATGCGTTTTTCCAGACGCTCGATCTCGGCTTCCTCGACCAAATCGATTTTGTTGAGGAGAATCACATCTCCATAGGCAATTTGGCTGTAGGCCACGTTGCTGTTGAACAGATCGGGGGCAAAGTTGGTGGCATCTACCAGGGTGATAATCGAGTCTAGCCGCGTCAGATCTCGCAATTCTGGCCCCAAAAAGGTGAGGGCCACCGGCAAGGGATCCGCCAATCCCGTAGTCTCCACCACCAGGTAGTCGATCTTGTCGGAACGTTCCATCAACCGCAACACGCTTTCGGCGATGTCGTCCCGGATGGTGCAGCAGATGCAGCCGTTGTTCAGCTCCACCAAGTCTTCTTCGCTGGAGACGATCAGTTCCGCATCGATGCTGATCTCGCCGAATTCGTTGACCAGCACCGCTGTGCGCATCCCTTTCTGGTTGTTGAGGATGTGGTTGAGAAGGGTGGTTTTCCCACTGCCCAAAAAACCTGTGATGATGGTGACAGGTAAGCCTCGCTTAGGCACTTCGATGGTTGCGGTCATAGAGTGGCAGTGATCCGATATAGAGGGAACTCTTCCACTTTACCCTCATTGCCCTTGTCCCCTGAGGCCGGGTGAACCTCTCAGATGCGGTCGGTAGAGCCTTTGCGCCTCGGCATTGGCGGCGTCGCCAGTGTGGCCCTGGCTCTCCCAACTCGGCGGCCTCTCTCTTTCTGGCTTACTCTTCAGGGTCAGATTGCTTCCTCTAATCCCCTGGCCCTGAAAGTAGGGTTATTTCGATTCAAACTGGGACAATGCACCCAACACCTAAAACGTTGAACGCAGGGGGCCAGAGAGCTGTTCTCAGTGGCCCACGGGTCTCACCCTAACCTGAAGTGACTATCGATAACATCCCTAGGTAGACTATAGTGCTGACCCACCCCAGCTTGGCCTGTCGGGATGCCTACCTGTCCTGGGTTACTTCCACCTGGTTGCCCGGCTCTAGGCTGACGCGGAACTGTTGTGCACCTGTTGGCAAGGGATCCGGCGGTAGCTCCGGCAGGTCGGCAAAGGGGGTTTCGGCTCGGCGCTCTCGGGCAAGCTCATTCTCCGGCTCGGCAGCCAGCAGGGATCCCGTCCTATCCACCGTTACCCGGTAGACCAAGCTCTCTGGCCAATCGGGGGGAGACTGCCACTGCTCTGCCAAAATGTCTCGCAGACGGGAAAGGGGATCCGCCCCTGCTGCCTCTCTTCCCGCTGTTGGGTCAGATTCTTGGAGGGATGTGGCCAAAGGCTGCGATTGACCCGTCAAGGCAGGGATGGTGAGCTGCTCTTGCGGGGAAGGGGAAGCTGTGGGATCCCTAGGGGGGCGACTGGCCCAGATCCCAACACCGGCCACAACTGCGATCCCTCCCACCAGCAGGGCCGCGATCCCAGTGGGCTGTCGATACCAAGCCCGCGTCACCGGAGTTCCCAGATTGGCCAGTTGGGGAATATCGTCGGCCACCTGGGAGAGGTTCTCCAGCAGGTCGTACAACTGCGTCATCGACAAATCCACCTGCGCGATGCGATCTTCCCCTTGGCGCACCGTGAGACGATGAAAAATAAAATCAAGCGGACGGATGGCCACGGTACCGCTGAAGGTTCCCTTGGGTTCCCCACTCAAGTGGGATCCCACGTAGCGGTCGATTACGGTGATCAAATCGTTGAGCCAAACGTTATCGCCGTGTAAAGTTTTGACTGTCTCCCCCTGGCGGATTTCCAACTGACACTCGAAGCTGCGCTGGATGGCTTGCAGCGGCGGCGTTGCAGAGGAGTCTGAAGAATTGGAATCGGCAGGGGCTTCTCCCCGTACAGTCAGCGTAGAAGTGGGCTGTTGATAGGTGTGGCTAACCAGGGTAAGGTTGGGCATGGCAACTGCGGGCAAACAACACGGGTAGAGGGCTACAGAGGCGATAATTGACAAAACTGCCTCAAGAAGAGGGTGAGGCATCGGGGCCGGAGCTGTGGGCTACCCCCTCTTCTTCCAGATCGCTGCCGGCAGGCAAATCCATCTCAGGACGGCTGAGCAAGGCTTTCCACAGGCGCTGAGCGCCTTTCGGGCTACTGTAGAACATCAGCTCAATCAAGATGCGCAGGGCCAGCTCGGTGAGGCTATTCTCATCGCGCACGTCCCCATCCACCATGCGGCTGCGGTAGTGAGAGAGGAATTCATCCAAGTAATCTCCCACCAGCGGCTGACGGAAGGGGCTGAGCTCTTGATCGACAGCGGCTTCCAGTTGCTCCAAGGTGCTGCGGATACGGGCTTGTTGCTGAGCAGCCAGATAGGCAATCACCATCACCAGGGCGCGGGCCTCTTCGATATCGACCTTTTTGCGCCCACCGCTGCTGCGGCGCAAGGGGTTAGCATTGCGCAGTCGCCAGAGGGTCACCCGGTCGCCAATCTGCTCTTCCAAGTTGAGGGCTTTGGCTGCGGCCAGAACCGCTTCGGAACTTTCTCCGCTCAGGGACTCCAACCCCAGCAGTAGCAAGTCCAACTGGGCTTTGATGGTACCGGTGGCTGTGTTCAGGCCAACGGGCCGACTGTCTAACTGAATGTGCTTGTGTTCCACCGTCACGCTGTCAATGGGAGCTTTGGGTTTCGACGAAACTCTATGATCTCCTGTCCAAGCCAAACCTGCAACCTACCTCCCTGCGCTCTAGTCTAAAAGACTTTGGGCATGCTAGACTGCTCGCCAGCCTGCCGAGAGTTGAGCTCTCAGGGTTCTTCCCCAAAACGGGGTAACTCTGGATGCATCTTAGACCAATAAGAATGGGTTTTCTGGGCCGGTTTCTGTTTCGGCAACACCCCTACTCCTAGCTGAACTTGGGCTTTTGGACTCAGGGGGATGGCTACTTATAATGGGGAAAGCAGCTGCTGCTTTGGCCTTTAAGAGCTAAGTGACTACCCACCTTTATTGAGTTTCCCTTTTGTTGACACCAGCGACTCTAGGTGCAGCTTGATTCATCATGGCCTCTTCTGCTCGCTGCAGTACTCAGCCTGTCCCTGTTCACTGGGTCTTGATCTTCAGGGATCGATTGGGGCAGAGGGGGGTTGTTCTGGATAGTATCTATTACTCAGTGGGACGGTCTAAAGACAATCATATTCGCCTTTACGATCCCTGCGTCTCTCGGAAACACGCTTCCCTCATCCGCATCCCAGGTTCAGGGCCAACTGCACAGGGATCCCTGCAGTACAGCTACATGGTATTCGATGGCAGTCCGGGATCCAGGCCCAGCACCAATGGCCTATTCGTCAACGGAAAACGGGTTTTGTCCCATCGCCTTCAGCTCCTAGATAAGATAAGGTTTGGGCCGAACGTAACAGCAATTGTGGAGACAACGGATCGACTCAGCCCGGAAACCCTAGCCAAGTTATTGCAGCCTCTGGATGCTGCTAGCTCTACATCCCCATCCACCTTTGATTTTAATAAAGACACGGAGCCGAACCCGGAAAACCTGGCTCAGCCAGAGGAAGAGGATTTCACTGTTGCCTAAGCCAACCCAACCAGTCTTCTGAATCCTCCTGTGCCCCCCATCCCACCTGCTCTGAGCGGCTACTGGCAAAATGCCTTTGACCTAGAAGCCCATCTGGGATCCTTCCTGGGCCTTGGGGCTGCCGATCTGCGGGAGAAACTGCGGGCAGGGCAGCAGCAATTGGCGGAGTTGGGCCGGCGAGACTTTGGCTGGGATCGGGCAGATGCGTTTTATCGGGATCAGGTGAGATCCGCCTATCTGCTGGATTTGGCGGCTTGGCACCTGAGCAGCACCGACTACATCGGCGATACCTTACGCCTGGTGGCGGATCATGCCCGCGGGTTGGTGTTGGATTTTGGCGGCGGCATCGGCACCCATGCTATCGGGGCGGCCCTCTGCGCAGCGGTGGATCAGGTGATCTTCTGGGATATCAACCCCATCCATCGGCAGTTTGTGCAATGGCGGGCGGAAAAGCTGGGCTTAACCGAGCGCATCCACTGTCCAGAAAACTTCCCAGAAGAGATCTTTTTTGACACGGTCATCTGCTTCGATGTGGTGGAACATCTGGCGGATCCGGCAGCGCAGTTGCGGCAGTTTTACGACTGGCTCAAGCCGTCAGGTAAGCTTTTGATCAACTGGTACTTTTTCAAGGGGTTTAACGGCGAGTTTCCTTTTCACCTGGACGACCCGCAAAAGGTAGAGCAATTCTTTCAGGTGCTGCAAAGCCGTTTTTTGGAGGTGTTTCACCCCTATTTCATTACCGCCCGCTGTTACCGCAAGTGGGATAAAAGCTGAGATTGGAGAAAACCAAGGTGCTGCGCTATTTGCGGATATTGTGGCTGTTTTGGAGCACCTCAATCGCGGCAGAAATGGAGTACCGTGCCAATTTTTTCTTTGCCAGCCTCAGCAGTCTGGGTGGCTTGGGATCCGCTCTGTTTGGGCTGTCGTTGTTTTACCAGCAGGGGCACCGGCTGGGCGGTTGGAGTTGGCCGGAAGCCCTCATCGTGTTGGGGGTGTTCACCATTCTGCAGGGGGTGTCGGCCAGTCTCTTTAACGTCAACCTCAATCGCATTGTGCAGCAGGTGCAGGAAGGCACCTTGGATTTTGTTTTGCTAAAGCCAATAAGCAGCCAGTTTTGGCTGTCGGCCAGGGTGTTTTCCCCCTGGGGCTTGACGGATGTGGGTTTTGGCCTACTGCTCATTCTCCATGCCGGGATCCAGTTGGGCTTGCCCGGGTGGGCCTATGCGGTGGGGCTGTTGCCTCTGCTGCTGGGGCTGATCATCCTCTATAGCCTCTGGTTTATGTTGGGAGCCACCAGCATTTGGTTTGTGAAAATCTACAACGTCACCGAGGTGCTGCGGGGCCTAGTAGAGGCAGGACGATTTCCGATAGTGGCCTATCCGGTGGCCTACCGCGTGTTTTTCACCTTCGTCGTGCCGGTGGCTTTCCTGACCACCATCCCGGCGGAGACCCTGCTGGGGCGAGCCCAATGGCCGTGGCTGCTGGGATCCGCTCTGCTGGCGGCAGGGCTGTTGTGGGGATCCCATCTCTTCTGGCGCTTTGCCCTGCGCTTTTACACCAGCGCTTCCAGTTAAAGTCTGGGCCAAAAAGCTTGGATCCCAGGCATCCGAGTTTCCAGGAGTTGAGTAATTTCTACAGACGCGCCCCATGCGCTGCCATCGCAGAGAACAACTGCCTTCTCCTTCACAAGGCAGAGGGAATCGCAGAGTTCTCTGGGTTGAGGGCAAAAAAGTTTTCACTGCAGCGCTTTGCAGCCACAGGCTCTGTGGTTTAGGGGGGCTTGTCTGTCAGTGGTTTTGATGGTTTGTCGATCTTTTGAGGAGCCTGTTCAATGCACAAACACACAAGCTTTGTAGCAGCATCTGTGATAGCCGGCAGTTTTGCTCTCTTGGGCTGTGGCAAACGATGATAAAAACAGCAGCTGCTGTTAACCCCCCAACGATGGGGTTCAGGTGCCCATTGGCCCTCTGGGGGTGAACTTCGGCCCTGTGGGCGGGTTTGACATCCGTACTGCTGATGGGGTGGATACCGGCTTTGCCATCGGCGGCTCCACCTTGTATCGAATTGACCTCAACACCGGTCGTGCCACATCCCTGGGCACGCTGCCGGGTGGGCCGTTCTTTGGCTTGGCTGCCCTCTAGGAAGGCCGATTCCTATTTGCCTATCTAAATCAAGATTCATCAGCGTTAATCAACATTTTGAATTCATGGGTTTGGATCAACTTTTTGAAATCATTGCCGCAGTTGATCCCTTGCGTGGCCCGATCCCAGCTCAGGATTGGGCCTTCTATTTCCCCACAAGTCAGGGTTGACCTCCGCCTATGCAGACGATAAATTATGAGAGCCGCTGCCCTGCTTGGATTACTCTGGGCGATGCTTGTGCCTCTGCAGTTTCTTTCTCTTTTCCATCCCGTTTCCTCTTCCCACTCATGAAGATCGAGGGTGACAAAGCTGAGGAATCCCTGCAGGAAAAAACCGATGCAGAGGTGTTTGCAGCCCTAAAAGCAGGCCGGTCACAAGCTCTGGCCATTCTCTACGACCGACATGCCGGCTTGGTGTACGGAATTGCCTGCAAAATGCTGGGCAGTACTGCCGAAGCCGAAGATCTCACCCAAGATATTTTTTTGAACTTGGCCCGTTCTGCCTTCGATCCCAGGCGGGGATCCCTGCGCACCTACCTGAGCATCTTGGCCCGCTCTCGCTGTTTGGATCGGCTGCGCTCTTGGCGGAGTCGACAGCGTTCCTTGGAACGGGGCAGAGTGGAATTACAGGGCAACCCTGCTGCGGATCCCGCCTTGGAGCAGTTGGCTCAAGCAGAGCAGGTGGTTGAGGTGCAAACGGCTTTGGCCGAGTTGTCCGAAAGTCAGCGGCAAGTCTTGAAGATGGCCTATTACGAAGGCATGAGCCAAACGGAAATTGCCAAGCAACTGGATCTGCCTTTGGGAACGGTCAAAGCCAGAGCCCGGCGGGGTTTGCTGCGGCTGCGCGAGTTGTTGGGAGGCCCCTCATGAAAGCCGAATCTGTGTCTCCCGAAGAACTGCAACTGTGGCTGGCAGGCTATGTGCTGGGGGATCTCTCCCCGGAAGAGGCCGACCGGCTGGAGGCATTGCTCAAGCTGCGCCCGGAGCTGCACCGAGAACTGCAGGCTTTGCAACAGGCATTGGAGACAGCCTACGGTATAGAGGAAAAGCAACCTCCCCCCGCCCTACGGGCTTCTCTGTTGCAGGCGCAGGCAGCCCAACCGATGCACACCCCCACCTGGGTTGCCAAGGGATCCCATCTCTGGCAACGGGGCTTGGGGGCGGTGGCCGCAGGCTTGATCGTCGCTTTGGGGCTGGGGAACCTCTACCTGTGGCGCAGGCTGCAGCTAGCCCAGACGCAAGGGATCCCTGGCGAGGTGTTGACCTACGAATTGCAGCCGACTGCGGAGAACCTGGCCGGCTCGGTCAAGCTTGAGGTGGATCCCCAGCGCCTGCAAGGGCGATTGGTGGCCCAAGGGTTGCCGCCTTTGCCGGAAGGCCGGGTCTATGCCCTGTGGGTGGTGCTGGAACCGGAGGCGCCCTTTACCACCGATAGGGCGGGGGCCGTTCTCGTGGCAGCTTTTCCGGTGGATGAAACAGGAAATCGCCAACAGGAGCTGCGCCTACCGCCGGTGTTTGAATCTACAGAATGGGTGCGGGCTGTGGCCATTACCGAAGAGGATGGCAATCGTCCCCAAGAGCACCAGGGATCCCCTTTGTGGATTTCCGGCTAGGGATGGATTGGCGTGGCCCGATGGCACAAGTAGGCGATTGTGATGCAGATGGATGTCAACCCAGTCTTGTGACCAAGGCAGAAGGCCTTAAGATAAAAGTCGCCACCCCAGCGAAGAACTTGGAGGCCACCCCATGGGCGAAGCGAAGCGCCGTAAAACCCGCATCAGCCAAGATCCCGACCAAGAGCTGGTGTTTCCCAACCTCAAGGATATTCCCCTCACCAAAGGGCAAGCTCGCGCCATCTACAATTGGACAACCCGTGGCGCTTGGGCAGGCATCATTCTCCTGGCCATCATTTGGGTGGTGATCCGATTTGTAGGGCCTGCCTTCGGCTGGTGGCATCTGGTCGGCTAGCCGGCCGGATCCCCTTTAGCATCCTTTGGAGTTTCCGTCTATGCGCTCTTATCTGGCAGCCGCCATTCAAATGACCAGCATTCCCGATCTGGCCAGCAACTTGCAGCAGGCGGAAGAGTGGATCGACTTTGCAGTGCGCCAGGGATGCGAGCTGGTGACGCTACCAGAAAACTTTGCCTTCATGGGGCCGGAAGCCGAGAAAGCCCGCCTTGCCCCCGAGATTGCGGAGCGGGCGGAGGAGTTTTTGGCCAAGATGGCCCAGCGCTACCAAGTATTTATTTTGGGAGGAGGGTATCCTGTGCCGGACGGGCAGGGCAAAGTTTACAATACCGCTGCCCTCTACAGCCCTGACGGCAAAGAGCTGGCCCGCTATCGCAAAATCCACCTGTTCGATGTCAATCTGCCCGACGGCAATACCTACCGCGAGTCGAACACGGTGGTCAGCGGAGATGAGGTGGTCACCTGCGAGCAAGAGCAACTGGGGAACCTCGGTTTGTCGGTCTGCTACGACGTACGCTTTCCAGAGCTGTACCGATCCCTGGTGGATCGCGGAGCCCAGATTTTGCTCATCCCTGCCGCCTTCACGGCCTACACGGGTCGGGATCACTGGCAGGTTTTGCTGCAATGCCGGGCCATTGAGAACACCTGTTACGTGATAGCCCCCGCCCAGGTGGGCACCCACTACGAGCGGCGACAGTGTCACGGCCATGCCATGATCGTGGACCCCTGGGGGACTATCTTGGCGGATGCGGGTGGCGAAAAACCGGGGGTGGCCATTGCTGAAATTAACCCAGAGCGTTTCCAGTTGGTCAGGCGGCAGATGCCTTCCCTGCAACACCGGCGGCTGGCCTGTAGCGTCACCCGCTAGGGATCCGCTGTGCCTTGGCCCCCCCTGATTCTCTACAGCAAACCCGGCTGCCACCTCTGCGAGAGCTTGGTGGAGAAGTTGCGGCAGATCCCCGAAATCCGTGATCTGGAAGTCCGCGACATCACCTCCAACCCGAGTTGGTGGGAGCAATACCAACTGGAAGTTCCCGTGCTCACCCTGGCAAGGGATCCCGAGCGACCTTTACCACGTCCTTCCCCTCGGCTGACGGTAAGCCAGTTGCGGGCTTGGCTTGAGAAACAGCTCCGTTGAATTTCTCCTGCTGCTGCCGGAGCTTTCTCTGCCATGCCTATGGAGAGAGCAGCGATTCGCTGCGGGCGGTGTAGCCGGCTTGACGCAGGGCTTCAACGGCGGCTTGGGCATTGTTAACCCAAAATTGGGATCCCATTCTCACCCAAAGGGTATGGGGATGGGCGGTGATGGCAGCCACGACAGGAATGCGATTTTCTTCTTTGGTTTCCGAGCGTTGGCGAGCGATTAGCGTCTGTAAACGGTATCGATCCTCCAGTGTCCCAGCAGAGTCGAGAGGGATCTCCACCGTTACCCAACTAACAGATTCAATCGGTTGTAAATCTTCCACAATCAGTTGCACCTGTTCATCCCGCTGATCCACTTTGGCCCAAACCAATAGCCGTTGATCCACCTCCAGGCAACCGCGCAAACGTTCATAGGTTTTGGGGAAGATCACTGCTTCACAACTGCCGGTGAGATCTTCCAGTTGCAAAATGGCCATGCGATCCCCTTTCTTGGTTGTGACATTTTTAATGGCAGTCACCAGGGCGAGAACGCCCACAGAGGCATCGGCTGCGCAGCCGCCCAAGTCAGCTAGGTTTACAGGGGCCAGCAGCCGCGCTTGCTCCTGAATGCGCCGCAGCGGATGATCCGAGACATAAAACCCCAGCAGCTCCCGTTCTAGCCTCAACTTTTCCTGAGGTGGAAAATCTTCAGTAGCCGGCCCACGCGGAGCCTCCACAAATCCATTGCCGGCGCTGCTATTGCTCCCCAGTAGATCGAACAAGCTGGCTTGGCCGATGGCTTTGGACTTGGCTCGCTGCGCTGCCCAACTGAGGATGGGATCCAAATCGGCAATTAGTTGTTTACGATTTCCAGAAATACAATCAAAAGCGCCCGCACAAATCAGGGCCTCCAGGGCACGACGGTTAACAATGCGCAGATCCACCCGCTGGCAAAAATCCGCCAGAGAGGTGAAGGAGCCATCAGCTTGACGGGCAGCCAAAATGTTTTGAATGGCCCCCTCCCCTACATTCTTCACTGCCCCCAGACCAAACAAAATGCTGGATCCCTGGGGAGTAAAGTCCATTCCAGAACGGTTGATATCCGGCGGCTGAATTTGGATCCCAATTGACAAGCAATAGGTGATGTAGCGCTGTACCTTGTCCTGATCTCCCCCCACAGAAGAGAGCAAGGCTGCCATATATTCCGTTGGGTAATTGGCCTTGAGGTAAGCTGTTTGAAAAGTAATCAACCCATAGGCAGTAGAATGCGATTTATTGAAGCAATACTCGGCAAAAGCAACCATTTGATCAAACAATTCTGTGGCAACTTCTTGGCTTACACCCCGCTTGGCTGCCCCCTGCACAAATTGCTCGCGGTGTTTCTCCATCTCGGAGACTTTCTTTTTCCCCATCGCTCGCCGCAGCAGATCGGCTTGGCCTAATGTGTATCCGGCCATGTCTTGGGCAATGCGCATGATCTGTTCCTGGTAGAGGATGGCTCCGTAGGTATCCTGAAGAATGGGCTTGAGGAGTTCGTGGGCATAGGTTACCGGTTTGCGACCGTGCTTGCGATCGATAAAGTCGGGGATCATTCCCGTATCCAATGGGCCTGGCCGGTACAAGGCCAATACTGAAGAAATATCTTCCAGGTTGGAAGGTTTGAGCTCCCGCACCACCTGCTTCATGCCAGAAGATTCCAGTTGGAAGATCCCTTCCAGCTCTCCCTTTTCCAAAAGCTGGTAGGTTTTCTTGTCGTCTAGGGGTAGGTTATCCAGATCTATATTGACGCCATTGTGTTCTCGGATCAGTTCCACTGCCCGCTGAATCATCGTCAGGTTGCGCAGACCCAAAAAGTCCATCTTCAGCAAGCCCAAAGACTCGATATCTTCCATCGAGTACTGGGTGATAATTTGGCCTTCATTGTTGTACTGCAGAGGCACGATCTCATCTAAGGGATCCTTAGCAATCACCACACCGGCAGCGTGAACCCCGAAGGTTTTGTTGGTGCCCTCCAACAAACGTGCCAGCTCGATCCAGCGGTGGGTGGTTGGGTCTTTCTCGTATTTTTCTTTGAACTCTGGAGCGGGAGTATCCTCGCCAATCATCTCTTCCAATTTTGCGGGCTTGCCTCGGGATACCGGGATCAATTTCGCCATTTTGTCGGCTTCTGAGTAGGGAATGTCTAAGACTCGACCGACATCTTTGAGAATGGCTTTAGAGGTCATGCGGTTAAAGGTGATGATCTGGGCGACTCGCTCTTGGCCGTATTTGCGGGTCACATAGTCGATCAGCTCTCCCCGCCGCTCGATGCAAAAATCCGTATCGATATCCGGCATCGATTGACGTTCTGGATTGAGAAATCGCTCAAACAGTAGGCCGTATTTAACCGGGTCAATGTTGGTAATTTGTAGGGCATAGGCCACCAGGGATCCTGCTGCCGAGCCTCGCCCCGGCCCCACCGGGATCCCCTGCTCGCGGGCATAGCGAACGTAGTCCCAGACCACCAGGAAATAGCTGGAGAAGCCCTTTTGTTGGATGATGTTCAGCTCAAAGCGCAGGCGCTCCTGGTAGTTTTGGGGGATCTGATCCGGCTGAGCAACACCGCAGCGCTTCGCCAGCCCCTGCCAGGCCAATTCTGTGAGATAGCTATCGGCAGAATGGCCCGGTGGAACCGGGTAGTCGGGCATGCGCATTTCCCCAAATAGGTCATAGCCCTCGATCTTTTCCAGCACCTTCAGGGTGTTGGCGATGGCCTCGTCAATCACCTCCTGTTCCAAATGGTCACGGCAGAGACGGCGCATCTCTTCTGGGCTTTTCAGGTATTCGGTTCCGGTGTAGCGAAGGCGATTTTTTTCAGTAAGGGATTTGCCTGTTTGAATGCAGAGCAGAGCATCGTGGGCCTCTACATCCCAGCAGGAAATAAAATGGCTATCGTTGGTGAGGATGATCGGGATCCCCAATTCGCGGGCGATGCGCACCAACTGCACATTGACAAAGCGATCTTCTTGATAACCGTGATCCTGAATCTCGATGTAATAATCATCCCCAAACTGCTCTTGGTACCAAGCGGCAACTTCACGGGCAATTTCTGGCCGCCGCTGCAAAATAGCTTGAGGCACTTCTCCTGCCAAGCAGCCGCTGGTGACGATCAGCCCTTCTTTGTATTGCACCAAATACTCTTTGTTGATGCAGGGGCGAGAGAAAATCCCTTTCCCTTGAATGCCATGTAGATGGGAAATGGTGGTTAGCTTCACTAAGTTTTTGTAGCCCTGGGTGTTTTTGGCCAGAACCACTTGGTGATACTTGGGGTACTTGCGGCTTTTGTCGCGGATATCGCCGTTGATTACATACATTTCATTGCCGATGATTGGAGTAATCCCTTTGCTTTTACACAGTTTCACCAGCTCTAACGCCCCATACATGACACCGTGATCCGTCAGGGCCAGCCCCGGCAAACCCATAGCCACCACCTGCTCGATCAGACGCGGCAATTGGCTGGCGCCATCCAAGAGGCTGTATTCGCTGTGGAGATGCAAAGGAACAAAAGACATGGCAACGCTATGGATAGTGGGATCCCTTTAACCTTAACTCAGCGTGTCCATTTCTCGACTGCCTGCAGATGCCGCTACAGTAAAGTCAGCTGATGTTTTTTCCCTTTTCTTGAATCTATGGATGCTCCCATTCGCCTCACCCAGTACTCCCACGGCGGTGGCTGCGGCTGTAAAATTGCCCCGGCCCTGCTGCAACAAATTCTCAGGGATGTGCCCCTGCTATCCCCAAATCCGGCTTTGTTGGTGGGAGCTGAAACCAGCGATGATGCGGCTGTCTATCAACTAAACGACCACCAAGCCCTAATTTTGACCACCGACTTCTTCATGCCGATTGTGGATGAGCCGGTGGATTTTGGTCGGATCGCGGCGACCAATGCCCTTTCCGATGTCTACGCGATGGGGGGCACTCCCATTCTGGCTTTGGCGGTTTTGGGCATGCCGGTCAATACCCTGCCGATGCAGGCCATCCAAGGGATCATGGCCGGAGGGATCCAGGTTTGCCAAGAAGCCGGGATCCCTTTGGCCGGGGGGCACTCCATCGATTCGCCGGAGCCCATCTTCGGCTTGGTGGCAGCAGGTTTGGCCCATCCACACCACATTCGCCGCAATGCCACGGCCCAAGCCGGGGACGATCTGATCCTGACCAAGCCGCTGGGGATCGGGGTGATGACCACCGCTCTGAAAAAGGGTCAGCTCAGTGCGGCAGGCTACGCGGAAGTTTTGCAGGTGATGACCCAGCTGAATCGCATCGGCTCGCAACTGGCTCGGCGACCGCAAGTTCACGCCATGACGGATGTAACAGGGTTTGGCCTGGTGGGACACTTGCTGGAAGTCTGTCGCGGCTCGGGGGTGGGGGCCAGTTTGGATCTGGCTTCCATTCCGTTTTTGGCAGAAGCGCTCTCGCTGGCAGAGGCGGGGATCTTTCCAGGGGCGGCTCGTCGCAATTGGCAGGGCTATGAGGGGGTACAGGCAGAATCCCTGCCCGAGTGGCAGCAACTGCTGCTGGCAGATCCCCAAACCAGCGGGGGCTTGCTGGTGGCGGTGGATCCCGGCTACACCTCAGACCTCTTGCAAGAGCTGCACAGTGCCGGCTACCCCTACGCCCGTCGCATTGGCCGATGCCAAGCTGGAGACACCAGAATCCATGTTACCGGCAAGATCAGCCTCAGCCCAGCGGCAGCCTGAAGAAGACCCTCTGGCAATACTCACCATGCAAAGTCTCATGCAAAGTCTCGATAGAGGGCTCAGTATGAAGATTGCGTCAAGCAGCTCTGAGAAAGTTAAAGATACCATGTAAGGCAAGGGAAGGTTAGGATATCCTGAGATCTATGAGCGAGCTTCCCCCCAGCCATAGTCTGGTCCAGCGAGTCGAGCCTGGCCAATTGATCCGCACCCTCAGCAGTGGGCAATTGCTGATGGTGGATCCCCAGCGGCACAACGCCCTGATCATCTGCAAGACGTTTCATGCTGAGTTTGCCGGGCCAGGCGCTGCGGTGGGGGGGCCCTTGGATGTGGAGTCCGGCGGCGTTGTCCCCATTGGGGATGTGGTTTTGCTGCATCCGCAAGACCACCAAGAGCGGCAAAGTGCCTATGCCAAGCGGCTGCACTGGATGCGTTGGCTGCAGCAAATCACCGACAATCCTTTGCCGGCCCAGCGGGCGCGGGTTTTGCTCTTTAGCTTAGAGGAATTTTTCTCTGCGGATTTGGTTAGCCAATTGCCCGATGACATTTTGGCACGGCTGGTGGGGGTGCTGCCCCAGACGATTGCTGCGGTGCGGATGGAGATGACGGCCCTCTACAGTCCCAGCTATTCCTTGGCAGGCTGAGCTTGTCTTGGACTGGGGAAGGGACTCGTCCTGCCAGCATGAATCGGTGACACCTTGCAGCCCTCTCTGCAACTGGAACAAGACACGATCAGCTACACTGCTGGCATTTGGTTCAACTGGACTCGACTGGAATCTCTGCCTTATGCAGTGGTGGAAACGGCTTCGCCAAAACCGATGGGCCCAAGTAGGAGCCTACATTCTTCTTGTTTTCTACGCCTGCGCCATTTTTGCCGAGTTCGTTGCCCCCTACAGCCCACTGGAATCTCAACCGGGGGGATCCCTTCTGCCGCCCACCGCCATTCACTTTTGGGATGAATCGGGCGCTTGGATTGGGCCCCACGTTTATCCAACCCGCCAGGGGCCAGTGGATCTGGAAACGGGAGAACGCCCGCTCTTGGTGGATACCAGCCGTCCAGCCGGGATCCGCTTGTTTGTGGTCGGTACTCCCTACCGTTGGTTGGGGTTGATCCCCTGGGATCGGCATCTGTTTGGCACCGTCCCGCTGCGGCCTGTTGCAGAAGAGGGACAGGTGGGATCCCCAATCGGCGAAGAGCCCTCTGTGGCACGGCTACACCTGCTGGGCACCGATGATCAAGGTCGAGACTATTTCAGTCGCTTGGTCTATGGCGGGCGCGTCAGCCTGTTTATCGGCTTGGTGGGCATTGGCATCTCTTTCCCCATTGGTCTGCTGGTGGGGGCCATATCCGGCTACCTTGGGGGCTGGGTGGATACGCTCCTGATGCGCTTGGCAGAGGTGTTGATGTCGATTCCGACGCTGTATCTGCTGGTGTCGCTGGCAGCGGTGTTGCAGGTGAATCCGCTGACCGGGGTGCCCTTCAGCAATGCCGAGCGCTTCTTGGTGATTGTGGTGATCCTCTCTTTTGTGGGTTGGGCGGGCCTAGCCAGGGTGATTCGTGGGCAGGTGCTGTCCTTGCGAGAGCGGGACTTTGTGCAGGCAGCGCGGGTAGCCGGGGCTGGATCCCTGTATCTGCTGGTGCGGCATATTTTGCCCCAGACAGCTACTTATGTGGTGATCTCGGCAACCTTGGCGGTGCCCGGCTACATTGCAGCAGAGTCGGTGCTGAGCCTCATTGGGTTGGGGATCCAACAGCCGGATGCCTCTTGGGGCAACATGCTCTCGCTGGCCACCAACGCTTCGGTGATCATCCTACAACCCTGGCTGGTGCTGGCCCCCACTTTGATGGTGGTGCTGACCTCTCTATCCTTTAACCTGCTGGGGGATGGTTTGCGAGACGCCCTCGATCCTCGGGAAGGGTGAGCTGCTTCCCCATTGCGCCGAGTGAGGGGAATGGAGTGGCCTGCAAATCACCGCTTTCCGTCGGGATAGAGCCGGTTTAGACCCTTGCGAGCCTTAGCATGGACATCCAGGGTGGCATCCATTTTCAGGATCTGCCGGTAAACTTGCTCGGCACGAGCCACTTCCCCTTCCTGTTCCAACTTTTCTCCTAGCTTGAGCAAGTTTTGGGCTGAGAGATCTGCCCAAGGATTCTGTTCGGCTGTTGGCTCCTGCAGTTGCCGCAGCTCTTCTAGGCGCTCTTGCACCATCGGTCGTAACAGCCAAGAGTCATCCAGATCCAAAACCTCTCGGTAGTAGCGCTGGGCCTCTTTAAAGTTCTTTTGCTCGTCGTAGGCTTCCGCCAGTTGTAGCGCCAGTTCCGCTGTGGGCTGATCCTTAAACTGGCGATGCAGTTGGTTCAGTCGCCGCACAAAGGGGGATCCCTGCTGCGGGTTTTTCAAATCCGGGGCGTGCTGAACCGGCAGATAGTCGTCCCTCTTCGCCGATGGTTGAGGGGAAGGGGCAGGCTCTGCAGCTTGAGGTCGAAGGGGCGCTTGGCGGCTGATGCTTTTGGGATCGATGGGGGTGGGCTTGTAAACCCAAATTGGCTGATCCGGAGGAGATGCGGGTG
>NZ_JANSHW010000092.1:0-3825 GCF_047461815.1 Synechococcus sp. R6-10 | reverse complement strand
GGGATAGCCCCCGCCAATCCACCCCCAAGCTCCGCCACACCGTTTCCAAAGGCAGCCCATACTTGGTGGGACAGAAGCCAGAGCCATGCAGCAAAACGGCTGACCCTGCCGCTGCCAGCAGCAAAGCCACCAGCACCCCCAGCGGTGCCGTCCGCGAGCGGCCATCGTAGGGATGGCCAAAGATGATCAAGGGATGAGGCAGATCCTGCCGGGGCAGAAGAGGGCCGTCTTCTGCGTAGGCATCCAACATACCGGCCAGCTCCTCGGCAGTGGGGCGCTTGATGCGGTGGGCAATTAAAAAAGCCCCGATCTGGGCGGGAGTGGCCTCCCCCCGCAGGAGCATTCGAGCAGCGCTGGCGGCCTCTGCCCGGCTGAGATCCTGGTGGGTGTGGGTGCCGCTGCCGATTTTTTTCAACAGCTCGCGAAACTCTTGGCTCATAGCATCGGCGGTCGGGAGCGCTGGGCTACTCAGGATAGGGGGAGATAAGGGCGGAACACTTGAAACTACCGATATGGGTATTTGACCAGAAATTTCTACAAAAGGTCTCTACAAAACCGACAACAGCCCAGCAGAGGGCCAATGGGGATCTGCGCCGGAAGCAGGCTCAGCATTACCAGACTGCCTAATCAGCTGGGCGGCCAACTGCAAAAACCGGCGAATGGGAGGGATCCGATAGCGATCGCTGGTGGTGACCATAACCACCTGTCGCCTCAATAGGGGGGGCTCGGTGGGTCGCACCTGCAAATCCGGATCGGCGCAGCAGTCCACCAGGGCCGACTCCGGCAGGAGGGCAATGAGCTGCCCCTGTCGCACCACCCCCCGAAAGGCATCCAAGGTGTTCAGTTCCAGGGCTGCTTTCAGGGGAAGCCCCTGCCGGGCCAGATGGGATCCCACCAAGGAACGCATAGCATAGCCATCCTTGAACACGGCCTGGGGATACTCCGCCAGCACCTTCCAGGGGATCTGCTCGTAGCGGCTGAGGGGATGGTTGGCGGGCATCAATACTTGAATTGGCTCCGAGTACAGTGGCTCCACCACCAGCTCTGCCCCCCGCGTCATCAGGGGATTCTCCATCACCAGGGCCACATCCACCAGCCCATCCCTGAGCACCTTTAAGGCGCGGTCGCTGCCCAGAGCGGTAACCCGCAACTGCACCTCTGGGTACTCCCGGCAAAACTGTTGCAGCACCGGCGGCAGTTGATGGGCGATCAGGGAATGGATCCCGGCAATGCAGAGCTCAGTTTGCTGGCCCTGCAGCCATTCTCGAATGCTTTCCTGAGCCCGCTGCCATTCTTGACAGATGCGACGGGCATGGGGCAAAAGCCGTTCCCCGGCCACAGTTAGGGCCACCGGGCTTTTGCGATGCAACAGCGGAGCCCCCACCGCTTCCTCCAGGGCCTGGATCTGGCGGCTAATGGCCGATTGGGTCAGACCGCTGAGGCGAGCAGCGGCCAAAAAGCTGCCCGTTTCCACCACGTTCAAAAAGGCTTGCAACAACTCCAGCCGCACTCGGGATCCCTTGATGATGTAGCCTGCCGTGGTGGCATCCTAGCTGGGGAAGCGGTAGGCTTTTGTAAACACCGTTACAAGTTGTTTGTTGGACTGGGGATCCCCAAGCCAGGAGGAGAAGCAGATGGGTTGGGATCCAGCCTTGCTGGAGGGGCTGCTCAACTCTGCCATTCCGCACCTTTTCCCCGCTGCCCAAGTGGCCATCCGCCACAAGGGAAGGTGTATTTACTCAAGGGCGGCAGGTTATCTCGACCCTGAGACCCGGCGCCAACCAACAACCTCGGCCACCCGTTTTGACCTGGCCTCGCTGACCAAGCTCTACACCGCCACCGCCTGCATGGCCCTGGTGGAAGCCGGAGCGTTGCTGTTGGATCAACCGGTGAGTCTCCTGTTGCCGGAGTTTCAGGGATCCCGCCCCATTGCCCCCTATGAAGATCCTCTGCAGCCGGGGAAATGGATTGCTGTGGAACCGGAATCCTTAGGCCAGCTTGTTGCAACAGAACAGGTGACGGTGCGACAGTTGCTGGCCCACACCGCCGGTTTGCCCGCCTGGCGGCCCCTGTTTCGACAGCCCGATGCCGAATCGGCCCGGCACATGGCCCTGCACACCTTTTTTGCCTACAGGCCGGGATCCCGCAGAGTCTACAGCGATCTTGGATTGATCCTGCTGGGGCTGGCTTTGGAACGTCTGAGCGGAACCCCTCTGGATCAGATCTTGCATGCCCGGATCTTGCGGCCTCTGGGCCTGAGCCAAACTCAGTTTTATCCGGGGGATCCTTTCGACCCACCCCCTGTCTCTGTCTCTTGTGCCCCCACCGAGCTGTGTCCTTGGCGAAAGCGCCGCCTACAGGGGCAGGTTCACGACGAAAATGCCGCCCGCCTGGGCGGGATCGCCGGCCATGCCGGACTATTCGCCACGGCAGAGGAAGTAGCCGCTTTCGGAGAGAGTTTTTTGACGGGATCCCTGCTGCAGCCCCAAACGGTGAGGGAAATGACCCGCGAGCAGTTGCCTCGGCAAGGTGATGCGCACTGCTGTCACGAGCGCCGGGGTTTGGGGTTTGCCTTGCGCTCTCCGGATCCCTTGGCCAGCAGCTCCCCGTTCAGCCCCAGCGCCTTCGGCCACACCGGCTTCACCGGAACCTCTCTGTGGATCGATCCAGAGCGGGAACTGGTGGTGGCGCTGCTCACCAACGCCGTCTACCACGGTCGGCGGGAGAACGGGTTCCAGGCTTTCCGGGTTGCCTTCCATCAGGCCATCCTAGAGGGGCTTTCTTGATCATTGAGTCCCTGACCGTTCCCGCTAGGGTGCCGTAGGCATAACCGAGGCTGAGGTGGACGAGACCTTTTACCGACAGTTGGCAGATATGCTCTCCCGCGGGCCGCTGGTGGTGGCCACCGTGATCCGCACCCAGGGATCTGTGCCTCGCCAGGCGGGGGCGAAACTGGCTGTGGGATCCGATGGCACCCTGTTGGGCACTGTTGGCGGTGGGGCTGCCGAAGCGGAAGTCATTGCCCGAGCGCAAACCCTTTTGAGGCTGCCGTTCCCGTTGGCGATGGCGAGAGCAGCGCGGAGCACTTCGGCAAGACGGAGTCCTGGCCGGCTGGGATGCCGGTTTCCCTCGATCTCAACAGCCCTCCCTTGGGCGTTTGCGGGGGACGGATGCACATTTGGCTACAGCGATGGCAGGGATCCCTTGCCCAAACATTGGCGGCCCAGATCCTCCAGGCTCTGACCCAAGGGCCAAGGGCTTGGCTGATCACCCCCCTCGATCCCCAGGGGTTCCCCTACCTCAGGCTTGGCGACAGCAATGTGGAGCACTTTGCCTCCCTGCCATCCCGCCCACAGCTCCTCGCGGGATCCTGGGTCGAGCCCCTCCTCCCTTCCCCCACCCTGCTGATCGTCGGAGCGGGCCACTGCGGCCTGTCCCTGGCCCAGATCGCCCATTTGGCCGGCTTTCGCATTTGGGTTCAGGACGATCGCCCGGATTGGGTAACCCCTCAGCGCTTTCCCGTTGCCGAGCGGCTGTGCTCAGAACCCTTTGCCCAACTTATCCCCCATCTGCACAGGATCCCGCAGCTCTACATCGCTCTTGTGACCCGCAGCTACAGCCTCGATTGCCAAATCCTGCGGGCCATCTACCACTCCGGCCTGACCCCCCACTACCTGGGGATGATCGGCAGCCGCAAGCGGGTACAAACCGTACTGCGAACCCTGGCCCAGGAAGGGATCCCGGAGACCGCCTTCAGCTAGAAATCGCAGGAGCCCCGCACTGTACCCGTAGGGTCAGTGTCGGGAGGAATGCGGAAGTTACGAT
>NZ_JANSHW010000091.1:0-4187 GCF_047461815.1 Synechococcus sp. R6-10 | reverse complement strand
AGACTACAACACTTACCTACACCCCTTTGGCCTCACCCTTAAAGCCCACTTCAGCCGCCCCAACCCCATCCCATACCTGGGCCTTAATTTCAACGGCGAGGGCAATCGCATCAGCGCAGTAGAGATGGGATCCCCGGCGCAAAAAGCGGGCATCTGGGCCGGCGATGAGCTGGTGGCCCTGGATGGGTTCAGGGTGAGCGCTGCCAACTTGGCGGAACGCTTGACGGCCTATCAGCCCCACCAGATCATTTGTTTGAGCGTTTTTCAAGCCGATCAGTTGAAACATTTCTGGATCCCGTTGGATCCCCCTCGGCCCGATGTCTACACGTTGGAGGTGTTGCCTGAACTGACTCCTGCTCAAGAAGCCCTTCAGCAAGGCTGGCTGGGATCCCTTGTCGGCGCCCAGCTTCGGTCAGAGGCAGGTCCCCATCTGCTTGAAAATTCACCTATCTCCTCCTAGCATGTTGAGGCAAGCAGGTAATCCAGTTAACTGGAAAGAAAAGTAACAGCAGCAGAGGACAGGAGTATCTGATGGACTTAGTTTTGGTTTTATTGATTGGGGCAGCTGTTGGTTTCTCGGTAGGCATTTACGTTGCTCGCCAGTATGGGGCCAGTCCTAAACTGGAAATCTGGAAACGAGAGATTATCAGAGATATATCTTCGCAGCTAAGCCAACGCAGCCAAGAACTCAACAACCCGGACAAAGCACTCATCAAGTTGAGCGAAGGATTGGTAGACAAGATTTCTCAAAAGTTACAGGAAAAGTTACAGGCCGTCCAAGCTACCCTTGAAGAGTTTAAATTTCGCCTTGCTGACAGCCAGCAAAGCTTGCTACAGGACTGGAGCAGAGACCTTCTACAAGCTATATCTGTAAAGTTGGCCGAACATGGCCAGCAACTGAACAATCAGCTAGCCATTCTGGAAAATCTAGTGGAAGAGGCCAAAGATATTTATCGGCAACTACGGGTTACTATTCAAAGTTCTCATGGATCCGAGATATGCCCAACTGCAAATCAGGACTCCCAGAATGAGCAGGTTACTCAGGTCATTGGTAAAGCACCAGATCCTGAGACACCAGACGAAGTACTAAGAGACAAGGATGGGACAGCTACTGTTGATATATCAAAGATAGAGTCGTTCTTAAACTCGAAAAACATAAAGATCAAAATCAAAAAGAGAAGCATAGATATGGAGGAAAAAGAGAAGGAGCTAGATCAAATAGCTGACCTTATGGGTAGTCAGTACTCTTTGATCAAAAGATTCTATAGAATGATTAAGTCAAGTATGAACAGCGGAAACTCTTTCTCAATAGACCTTAGAGACGAACCTCAACAAGTAATTGACACAACTCGCCAGCTTGCCACAGAGCTACACAAGATCGCATTTTTGGAAGAGTATAGATACTCCGAAGCGCCCAAGTGTCTGCTAGAAGCAAGAGCCAGCAGATCTAAACAAGCACTGAATTTTCTCTCAGGAAACTGGCTGGAGAGATACGTTAGGAATAGGTTGATTTGCCTTGCTAAAAGGCAAACTGGAAAGATTGATTTTCCTTACGTAGCAAATGTTGAAGTTACTTTGTCAAACAGAGATGATTTTGAGATGGATCTTCTCTTCTACGTTAATGATCAACTTTACTGGGTAGAGTCGAAGACAGGTAAGTATAAGTACCGAGATAAAGTAAAAAAGTACTCCAAGATTGCTTCTGACCTTGGTCTTCAGAGAAACCAAGCCATCATAGTTTTGACCGACGTTAGTCAAGATGCAAAAACCGATCTATCCTCTCGCTATCATCTGTCAGTCATCAGTGTTGATGAGGTTGAGGCTACATTTGAGAGGATCTTAATAAAGTCACCTTCGAGAAGTCTGAAAGGCACCCGAGAGCATTAGCTTAAGCCACAATTTTGACAGCTTGTTCCATACACCACCAGGGATCCTCCGCAAAAGCTGGCATGGGCGTGCTGCCCGCCTTGCCCAGAATGGCCAGCCTGACTTCTCTATCCAGACGGGATCCGGAGCCATAGGGATCGTCAGAGGGGGGCTCCAGCCTTTGTCCTAGAGGGGGCATTGCCATAATGCCCGGCTGCATGCCGGTACTGGTGACCCAGATTTTGAAGCGATCCACCGCCGTTTCTGTGTCTTCGGGCAGTTGCATCTGGAGCAGATAGCGAGGGCCAGAGCCAACTAATACGCTTTCGCTGGGGCGCAGGCGAGTAGGAAAGTCCGGCTGGTAGGGATAGACCAAGCCGACGCTGCACTGCCGTTCGTCAAAGACTGTTACATAGACATGCACTGGGGTGAGGGCCTTATTGCGCAAGGCGATGGCGAGGTTGCGGCCTGCCTGGATTTGCACTTTCCCTTGGGGATCCCGCGGCAGGGGGCTCACTTCGGCAGGGGCAGAGCTGCTGGCCGGGGTTTCCAGTTGGAGAAATTCCACTTCCAAGATGCTGCTCAGCGCATCGCTGGCAGGTTGCAGGTTCAAAAGATTACCAAAAGCAGCCACGTGCTCCAACAGCCGCACCAGCTTGCGAGGCAGGGCCAGTAGCTTCTTCACCGGGATCCGGAAGGCCGCCAGAGCCACCTCTTCCCCCCGCCGGTAAAAGTGATAAGTGGCATCGGGCAACAGCTCTACCCGCAAGTCCGCTGCTTCCGGGTCTGTGTAGGTCAGAAGCGGTGAGGCCGGCAAGGCCGCCAGCAAATCGGCAACGGGCATTTGCACTTGACTGGGATCCGCACAGGTGAAAGCCACCCGCAACGGCTGGAATCGGATAGAGGACATGGGGAAAACCTGGAACGGAGTCTGCCGTATTCTCCTGCTCTGAGGTTGCCAGGCAAGCAAGCCAAGCTCTATATTACCTGCTCAGTTCTCTCGACTGGGCTGTGGCCAAGTCAGCTCTCGGCCAACAGACTCCCAACAGGCCATAGCTCCGTAATCAAACTTAACACCAAAGGCAAATGGAACCATTGGGAAACTATCCCGGATCCCATCTGCAAATGATCTCTTAATGGTCTATTCTTGATCCTGTTGTCGGGTTTGTGGCTGGAGTGGAGCCCGCCTCTCCTCTTTCTAGGCTGATCTACGGAGAACCATGTTTAGCAAAGCTTTTTCTTTTCAGAAGGTGTTTGCGCCAGCGCGTCGTCGGTTGCTTGTCCTGCTGTTGGCTGCGTTGATGGCTGGGTTTGGCTGGGGTCTGGCTCCAGTGTTTGCAGCTAGGGATATTCCTGCAGTGGCTCTGTCGCCAACTGAGTCTATTACCTTTACCGAAGCCCAGTTGGCCAAAGGGAAGAAGCTATTCAAAACCGCATGCGCCCAGTGCCATGTGGGCGGCCAGACCTATCCCAACCCGGATGTGAGCTTGAAGCTTTCGGATCTGGAGGGGGCAACTCCCCCACGGGATAATGTGCTGGCGATTGTGGATTACATCAAGAATCCAGTCACCTATGACGGGGTGGAGTCTCTGTTGGAGTATCACCCCAACACCCAGCTCACCAGTGAGTATCCACGTCTGCGCAACCTTACCGACGAGGATCTGAAGCTGATTGCGGGCTACATTCTGGTGCAGGCCAAGACCGTTCCCGGCTGGGGTGGTACCAAGAACGAAAGCCACAGCGACCTATCAGCCTATCTCTAATGCCGCATCTGGATCAGAAGTTGCCTATGAGATGGCGGACCCCGTCTCGCCTCTGGGCCTGGGTCGGGATCCTGGCTTTGTTGTGGCTGGGGCTGGCCAGTCCGGTGGCTGCCCGCATTGATCCTTACGTGAACCAGTATTTGCGGGTGAGTGGCCCTGTGGAATTGCCTCTAGATGCCGCAGGGCATACCCTCACCTTTACCCCAGAGCAGCTCACGGACGGCAAAAATCGTTTTCAGTCCGCCTGTTTGAATTGTCATGTGGGCGGTGCCACTTTGCCGGCTCCCAACATTTCCCTCTCTTTGAAGGACTTGCGCGGTGCCACTCCACCCCGAGATACCCTTCAAGCCTTGATGGAGTACCAGCGGGATCCCCGCAGCTACGATGGCTCGGATTCCAGCTATGGATGCCGACCTGTACCCCCTTCCTGGATGGACGACGAAGCCGTAAACTACCCGGCTCCGACCGCTAAGCGGTACGGAGCGAGCTTTCAGTAGCCCTGAGCCTGTTCTGCTCTACCAGAGAACAAAACAAGCCCGGACCTCTAGGCTGGTTTAC
>NZ_JANSHW010000090.1:0-970 GCF_047461815.1 Synechococcus sp. R6-10 | reverse complement strand
CCGCCAGACCCACGCCCAACGCCAGCATACTCGCAGGCTCAGGCACAAACTCCTGGCTAAACTGATAAGCAAGTGCTATGTCGTTCGGGCTGGGCGCTTGAATCGCAAATACAGTAATGGTGTCGGTCACGCGGAAGTTAGACGACGATGTTGAGAAGTTGAAGAATTGAGTGTTGTAGATTGGACCATCACTGCCATTCAATCCCGATCCGTTGAATACAGCGGTAAAGTTGAGGATTGGTGTGTTTGTGGCAAGGTCTACCACAAGCTTGCTCCAAGACACAGACGCATTGCCGCGCACGAACCCGTTCGTGGTGATGAACACTCCCGTTATCGGCGCAGAGCCAGATACTGTATATGTAACGAAGGACTGACCCGCGGTGTACGGATACCCGTCTCCCGCGGCAATTGGGTAAGGGTTGCCCGCTATGGGAACAACATACACTTGGGGGAGCGGGTTGGTAAAGGTCTGCACAAGCGCGGCAGTGGCCTGGGTGCCCGAACTGGAAGTGACATTCCCTGTGTTTTGGGTGACGGTTATTGTCCAGCTCGCGTATGCGCCAGCTACCGCAAGCGCAGCGATTGCGCTCACCATCAGTTTACCGTATCGCAGTTGCATCAGATTGCCTCCTTTCTGGTTGGGCTATCGTCAGGGGCGAGCCCTCACGACGCACCTGTAGTATACCACACATTCAAGTCGTTTGTCAAAGGAGGAAGCAGGATAATTTGCCAGAATTTGCCCCCCAATTCGCCCGAGTGGGTACAATCTTGCCTGCGTATGAAGGCGACTTGGCAGCGGACACACGAATGCGGCGTTCTGCGCCCTGAACATATCGGGCAGACGGTGCGCCTGAACGGTTGGGTGAATCGCGTCCGTGACTTGAAGAATGTGCCCCCAGCAGGCGAGAGCGACCTGACCACTGCAGCGATGCAGTAAGCACGCGATACCCGCTTCAGGCAATATAAATGG